>WQVX01000046.1 GCA_009785615.1 Defluviitaleaceae bacterium
AAGATTACGAGCTATCGCACGAGTGCCACTACCGTTTACTGTTTGCTCGAATATTTGTCTTTTCACTTTGGGGTCACAAGCTTTATTGGTGTATGAAGCCAAGAATATTTTTCGTGAACAATCCTTATTTTTACATGTATATCGTTGTTTTCCGTTAGGGTAAAACCCGGATGGTGCTACATTTTCGCTACCACATTGCGGGCAAGTTAGTGGAATTAGTACCATTTTTTTCATCCTTATGTTTTTTTATCCTATTATAACTTACCTTGTTTTCTTTTGCTGCTTTTTTATGACATCACCGCAGATACCACCTATGCCCACAAACATACTTCCAACTCGCAAAACATTACCTCCCGGGCATTGCTTTTCGTCGCGCAGTTATTGCTTGTTCAATTTCTGCAACAACCAAATCCAACTCCTTTTTTATTTGTTTTCCCCAAAAACGAAGAACGATAAAGCCCGTTGATTCAAGTTGTAAATTCACTTCGCGATCACGTTCCATATTGCGCTCTATCTTCGGTATCCAAAAATCACGACGGCTTTTGAAATCGGCTTTTCGGTTTTCCCAATCATGTCCATGCCAAAATTCCGAATCGCAAAACACCGCAATTTTCTCTTTAGGAAAAACAATGTCAGGCTTCCCAATTACTTTAGCATAATTTTTTCTGTATCTGTAACCCTTGCGAAATAAGGCACTACGCAACACAATTTCAATTTGAGAATCCTTATTCTTGACGGCTTGCATATTTCGACGGCGTTGCTCCGGAGTGTGCTTGTCCATTACATGAATCGAATTTGAAGGTTCAGTTTTATAAAAATCCTGTCACCTTCTTGATAAAGATTGCAGTATTTATATCTTGTTGTGCTTGGGCTATCAAGTTGAGTTTCGCGCAACAAGTACCCTTTGAAAAATTCACGATTATAGATGTGATACGCGACAACATCACCATCGGTTTTAACAATGATGTAACCGCCATTTGCCTCGTCTTTTCCATCCCATTCTGTAACTGGCTTCATGCCAAGGGCAGATGCACATAACAACTCTTTGATGTTGTGCAAATAAAAATCTTTGCGTCGGTTTAACGGATTGATATTTGCGACTTCTTCCGCAAGATGAGAACATTCTTTTGTGCGCCTGAAAAAGAAACCTTTGAGCATTTCTGCAACAATTACCGGCATTTGGCTGTCAATCATAACGAGAATATCTTCAAAACCCGCATGGTCAATCATGTGAAATTGCAAATCTCCACCTTTATCTTTGATAGCGGCCATTCTGTCTATAATCTTTTTTCGCGTGTCTATTGCATTTATCGCGGCAATATCCGAAGCCTGTAAATTCACAACTTCAAATGTAAAATTCGTCGCACCGCTTGGGTTTAACAGGGTTGGTGGTGAGCCGAGGTCACTTTTAATACTAAATCCAACTACGTTTTGGTAGCCTGTTTGTACATCATGGATTTCTACATTCAAGTCAGCTTTGTTGGATGAAGGAGCTTTGGGCGTTGTGACATAAATTTGATTGAAAAATGTTTCCATGTTCGGAATAGGAAAAGACCCCTTGCCGGTCGGCAAACGTCCAATATCTAAAAACAAATCCTGTGCCGCCGCTTTGAACACATCCATTGGTAATGTCAGTAATTTCGTATCATTGAGAAAAATATCCACGTTCGTTCCCGATATATTTGGGTGATACTCGTGTCCTTCGCGCAAAATGCGAATAATGGGGAAAAATTTGTTGTCGAGGCGATTAAGATTTTCGTCAGCGGCGTATAATTTGCCATCAGCAAGCAATCGCATAAAAGCATATCCCTCAGACCATTCGCCTTTGTTTACTTCAATAGCCATCTGTTGGCATCTCCTTTTTTCATGATTGACAAGGATTTTTTTTACATTCTCTGCTATTGCTTTTATCACCGGAACGGAAACAGAATTGCCGAATTGTTTATACAAATGCACATCTGCAACGGTCAACGCAAAGCTATCAGGATACCCTTGCAAGCGCGCCCATTCGCGTGGGGTCATTTTACGAATACCCTCTGTGTTTACTTTGCCTTTTATTTTCGTCACCGGTGTTAAATCAGCTTGCCGATTATCAATGAGCAAGTTGCGCTCCCTGCCCATGCCGCCACATACAATCGCACCGGCAATTTCGTCCCATCCGCGAATCTCAAAACCGAAACCGTGTCCTTTTGCTTCATGTCGCGCACGGTGCCGGCGCAGAGTTTCCACATAAACATCACTTAAATAATACTTTGCAGATACAGGCTGTTCTTCTAAAATATCTTTAATTCGCTTGCTTGAATCGGTTGGTTGCGGAAATTCAAAACCTGAGCATTCAATGTCGTTGCGAAAAGCAATTATGTAAATCCGCTCCCTGTTTTGCGGAACACCATAATCTTTACTGTTTAATACGCTTTCGTGAACAGTATAGCCAATTTCCGTCAATGTTCCCTTGATAATATCGAAAGTGCGCCCCTTATCATGAATGGCCAGCCCTTTTACATTTTCGCAAAAGATAACCTTGGGCTTGTGGTGTGCGCAGATACGAACAACATCAAAAAAGAGTGTGCCGCGTGACATACCCTTGTAATCGTCGTTGAATCCTTTTTTTGCCCCGGCAAGACTAAACGCTTGGCACGGGAATCCGGCCAAACAAATATCAAATGACGGAATAACCTTCTCATCAATCTGCGTTATATCACCCGAAATCTCCACAGAATTAGGAAAGTTGGCTCGATACGTTTGTTGTGCTTTTTCGTCCCACTCGCTTATAAAAACCGTTTCAACCGAATCTCCGAACGCTTGGTCAAAACCAAGACGGACACCGCCTATGCCGGCGAATAAGTCTATTGATTTCAGTTTTTCCACTCTACTCGCCACCTTCCTTCTTTCCATTAAGGACAGTTTCGCAGATTTTCAAAAGCATATCGGTATTCAAGTGTCGCCTTTACCAAGTTTTGCAATAGCTATTGTGCTTATACCGGCGGCGTTTTTTTTAGGTCTTTTTTATTCATGCCTTTATCAATCAGCATTTTCCATAATTTATTATAACTCATTGCTTTTGCCACAAAAACACCTCGCTCATTCCCTGCCGAGTCCCATAATAATACAACGCTCCGCTAAAATCAAGAACAATTTTGATTTAACAGAGCATATGTGTGATATACTGCAGTTGCCCCACAAAAGCACTGCAAAACATGATTTCCGCCCTTGACAACTCCAAGCGGAGGAAGTAAATTAGAACGAAACTGATTTACGAGTGGTAATTTTGAAACATAAGTGAATACAAAGATAAAATGACAACAGGAAGATTGCCGACCGCTTAGTTGTCATTTTTATTTTCTTCGGAAACTATATATTCAACGATACTCTTTACAGTAACTACGCCAGACAGCACAGGAGTCATAAAAGAAAACCATATGCTTGAAATAGGCTTGTCTTTCTCGTTCTTGATAACTATGTTTGTACGCTGTTGTACCACAAATGACGATATTGGAGCGAAATAATCATGCCCATTCACAGATAGGACGATACCACACATAAATTTATCGTGCTTGCTTGTTTTTGAATAGCCTACGAGTGGCACTTTGGAATCGAACTTATACAGATAAGCTATGTAACCTACACTAGCCTCGTAAAAATCTAATTGCTTACCCATAAATCTCTTCTGCTCATAAAACAAGGGGCGGTTTCACAACCACCCCCTCAGCATTACAAGTCACACTTACGTCGGTGAAGCACCGAGAATATACAAGCCGCTCTTGGACATGTCTACTGATCTAGCACACTTTCTATCTCTATTATAGCTTGTTTGTATTTTCCAATAAAAGCATTTTGAAGTATATTACTTATAGATTCTCCTATAGTTGGGCTTTCTGTAAAAACTTGCAATGCATCTGAAAATTCATCAATTGCAGATGCATCAAAGGTTTCCAAAGCTGTTTTAAGTCCGGTAAGCTTGGTTTTCATGCTGTCATTATCAAAGATATTACTACTTGGTTTTCCGGTATTGGAAGTGATGGTATTGCTTACGTTTACAAGCAAATTTTTTAAACCGTTCACAAAACTGTCATTATGTTCTTTAATGAAATTCATATCTTGCATTAAGCCTGATGCCTCCAAAACTTTCGCTTCTTCTGAAAGCTTTTCAGCACCGATATTTGCACAAGCAGATTTAAGCGCGTGAATATAAGTGGCATATAAAGTTATATTGTTGTTTTTGAGGCAATTTATAAGCTCATTCATCTTCATTAAACCATCTTTATGAAACACCTTGAGAGTATCCAGATAATTTTCAATACTGCCACCGGAAAGCATTATACCCTTTTGAATATTAACATCCTCAATGATAATATTTATGAATTCAGTTTTTTTGTAATTATTAGCTTGGATAGAATCCGGTTGCTTTTGTTTTTCTTTTGGTATCCATTTTGCCAAAATACTATTTAATTTATTGATTTCAATAGGTTTTGAAAGAAAATCGTCAAACCCATTTTGCAAAAACATCTCTCTGGCACCAACTATGGCATTTGCAGTTAGGGCAACTATAGGCAGGTTGGCGTATTTATCGCCGTAATCTCGAATAACTTTCACAGCCTCAACGCCATCCATTCCCGGCATCATATGATCCATAAACACTAAATCATAATCTTTTGCAAGTACTGCTTCTATGGCGGACTCACCGCCGGTACATGTATCCACGTCCAGTCCGCATAACCTAAGTAAACCTTGCCCTACTTTCAAATTGGTATCTATGTCATCAACAAGTAAAATATTTGCCTCAAGTGCAATAAAATGATCCGGTTGCCGGCTAATTTCTGAATACCCTATATCTCCCCCACTAAGGATATTTACAATGGAAATAAAATAGGCAGGCATTATTAGAATGGAAAAGTCATGCCCATCCCTTACTGTATAAGCTGCGTCATAAGAATCAAACAACATTACAATTTTTGTTGAAAGTTGACGTGTTTTGATCATATGGTTAGCAGCATAAGCTAGATCTGCCTCTGCAAATATAAAGTCCCATTCTCCTACTAACTTGTCATGCAATTCTCTGTTATTTGATACAATGCAGTATGTTACATTTAGATCTTGCAATGAACGAGTAATATATTCCGTATTTAGAGGAGTGCGACAATATAGCAAAACATTTATATTGGCAAAAGAAGGAGTCTCATAATTAACCTTTCCATACTTTTGTGGTAAAGAAATAACAAATTCACTGCCTTCGCCATAAACGCTATTGACTTCAACTTCTCCACCCATAAGAGTTATAAGGCTTTTGGCTATATGTAAACCTAATCCTGTGCCTTCTACATTTTGATTTTTTTCCAAATCAAATTGAGCAAATTCGCAAAAAAGATTATCAATATCTTCCGGCTTTATGCCTATACCGGTATCCTTTATTTTTATGGTAAGCAAAAGAGTGTCATCATTTGCTTTTTTACCTGATATATCTAATGAAATATGGCCTTTTTGCGTATATTTTACTGCGTTAGCCAGTATATTTATAAGTATCTGTCTTAATCTAACCTCGTCGCCAAAAAGTTCATTGGGAATATCATGACCCATATAAACTACAAACTGTACCTCCGGATTACTCATACGCATTTTTACCATATTAATAACATCGTGTATTGTGGAATGAAAAAGATATTCTACGTTTGTAATCTTTAGCTTTCCGCTTTCAACTTTTGATAAATCCAGTATGTCATTTATAATAGAAAGAAGGTGGTTTCCTGATTGTTTGATTGTTGCGGCTTGATCTCTGGCAGTGTGAGAAAGGTTTTCTCTAAGAATAATTTCCGACATGCCAATAATGGCATTCATGGGGGTACGTATTTCGTGGCTCATTTTAGATAAAAATTCACTCTTTGCTTTAGAAGCACTTTCTGCTTCAAGTTTTGCTAGTTGCATATGTTCTATGATGTTGTTTGTTCTTGTAAACAACTCATCAAAGACGCCACCAAGCCTGGAGTCTTTAAGTTTATGAGGTGTGCCGCCTTGAGTCATAGCATTTTCTGCATTCACAAAATTATCTTTAAGTATATTAAGTGCTGTTACAATCTCTAAAAATGATTGGAAAACTTGACCTATTTCATCATTTCTGCGGATATTAAAGTCTACCTTTAAGCTACCTCCGGCAACCTTTTTAGCTGTTGCTGTCAGGTCAATTAAAGGATTAAGAGACCAATGAATCATTAAAACCATAAGCGCGGCCGCCAAGGTTAAACCAACAATTGTCGGCAGTAAAGAAATAAATATTACCCAAGAAGTGCTCTCGATAGCATCAGCATCAAAAAAGCTAACAACTGTCCAACCCAGCTCGGTTTCAACAGTTACATAGGCAATTTTATCAATGCCGGTTATGGCAGAATTATGATGAAATGCTGTATCAAGAGGCACAAACCCAAATGCCTCGTAAACCCCCAAATCATCAAGATGTCTTCCTACATATGCGAGTCTGTTGGAAAAGAAAATTGTACCTTCAGAATCAGCTATATTAATAAAGCTATCATAATCATATGTTGGTTCTTGTAAAAACTGTTCAAGAATTTGGATATTGCCAAGTATGGCAACTATGCCATAAAGCGAATAATCCACCAGCACAGGCTGAGTAAAAAGAAATTGCATTAAACCGGAAGTTGGACTTTTAACTACAGGAGAAGTAAAAGGGAGTCCTTTTTGAGCCATAAACAAATTTTCAGAAAATATGCCATTTGATAAATCAACAAATTCGCCCATAGGATCTGCCGAAACAACAAGGTTAAAATTGCTGTCAAACACAAATATATTTGCATAAGAACTACTGTTGTAGTCGCTTCGGTTTATACTGGTAAAAAGTGAAAATAAAGTTTCCTCTAAGATAAGAACTTCACTTCCACCTTGTACCAGCGAATTTTGCACTTGGGGCATTGTAGCTACAAAATCTAATATCCAAAGGGTATAAATTCTTACTGTATTAACAATACCTACAGACATAGCACTGTTATGTTGCAAACGTTCAGTAATACTAGATTCAACCTGGTCTTGTACTTGGTTAGCTCTAATCCAAGCTACAGTCCATGTGGCAGCTCCAATTACAATTATTAATATGAGAATAAATTTTGATTTTACGCTCAAGTTGTTAATAAATCTTGTAATTGGCATTATCCTCTCACCTCCATTGCTATCTCTTTAAATGTATTACTAATTTTTTGAAATAAGTCAACTAAAGTAGGGTCAAAATGATTACCTTTACCTTCTGAGATAATTTGTAATGCCTTTTCATGTGCAAAAGCATCTTTATAAGGTCTAGGCTCTACAAGAGCGTCATATACATCACCAATAGCCATCATTCGGCCTAAAAGAGGGATTCCCTCGCCTTTTAAACCTTTGGGATAGCCACTGCCATCCCATTTTTCGTGATGGGATATAGCAAAGATTCTGGCATACTCCAAAAAATCGCTATCCATTGTTTTTTCTTTAATCCTTAATATTACCTTTTCGCCAAAAGTGGTGTGCTGTTTTATTGACTCAAATTCCTCAATAGTAAGTTTATCAGGTTTATTTAGAATTGAATCTTTTACAGCAATTTTTCCAACATCGTGAAGCTGACATGACTGTAAAACCAGCTCTTCATCTAATATTGATACTTCATCAGTATATATATCACTGCACCTCATGGCATCCATAAGGGCTTTGATATATCTTTGAGTGCGCACGATATGGCCACCGGTAATTTCGTCTCTGTATTCCACAAGTTCTGCCATTGTTGATAAGATTGCATTTTTAAGCTCTATAACGGTTTCTGTTTTTTCAATTACCAATTGCGCCAAATTATCATTAAAAAAAATAAGCTCTTGCTTTTGCGTAACAAGCTCTCGTTTTTGTTCTTCAACAAGAAGATGAACTTCCATACGTTTTAATAAAAGAGGCGTAGAAAATGGCTTTACAATATAATCTATAGCTCCCAGTGAAAGACCTTTAATCTCCATTTCTTCATTATTAAGTGCCGTTAGAAAAATAACAGGAATGTGTGCTGTCATTTCATTTGCTTTAACCCTTTTTATAGTTTCATGCCCATCCATCTCCGGCATATTAACATCCAGCAAAATTAAATCAGGAATCAGGTTTTCAAGCATTTCCAGTAATAGTGTACCTGAATTTAGTGTAAACACATTATAGGAACTCGCCAGGGCTTTTTTACCTATTGTCAGGTTTGTCATGTCATCGTCAACTAAGAATATGGTTTTGCTTGCTTTTTCCATAATGCATCTCCTTTTTTAAATCCATCAGTACATATTCGTATCCCATAATAATATTGCAATTTTCGACATAATAGCAGAAGCATTCAAAGGATTCAAGAAAATAATTTTTATACTTTGAATGATAACATAAGATGACAAAAAAGTGGGAATGTTAAAACCACATTTTTGTGATTTTTATCCATTCCCACTTTATAAACTGCAATAAATTTCCTATATTTATAAAATTATAATTTTAATAAATTTATAATTTTACTCTTTCTAACAATTTGCAATAGACTACTGCCGCTACAGTAGAAATGGAAGTAACTAAAATTCCGGGGCCAATAATTTCTGAAGGATTAACAGAGCCATGTTGCATACGATAAGCTATAATGTTTACCGTTACCAACTGCAAACTTGACATATTAATTACCATAAACATACGCATAGACCTTGAAGCAATTTCTTTATTAGTGTTTAGTTGCTGCATGGTCTCCATTGCTTTAAGCCCCGCCGGTGTAGCCGCCCAACCAAGTCCTAAAATGTTAGCAATAAAATTGGTAGCTATGTATTTAAAGGCAACATGGTTTTTTGGAATTTCCGGAAATAAATATTGCAACAGTGGCTTCATTTTATTAGCCATGTTTATAATAAGTCCTGATCGCTCTCCAATTTTCATAAGTCCTGTCCACATAGACATTACACCAAGAACAGTAATGCATAGGGTAACAGCCTCTTTAGCAGAGTCTAATGCTGCGGTGGTTATTTTGGGCAAATTACCTGTAAATGCTGCGGTTACTATAGCAAGTAAAATCATACCACTCCAAAGATAATTGAGCATATCAAACCTTCTTTCCGGCGAAATTGACACAAGTCGCTATACTTTTGCAAAATTTAAAATTCGCAAATTTGCTGCCTAAGAAGCTGTATTCATAGCTTCTTAGCAAGTCTATTCTGCGCAAGAGAAAATATTCCGATTTTATTTATATTGCACCAATTCATTTTGTTTACCGGTTGAACAAATTTACGGTATCATTGCAATAGTCACAAATTGAAAACACACTTATTTTAGTTGCACAACTGAAGAAGATATGACATAATACATTTTGTTATTATTATTAATTAATGCACTAATGTATAACAAACATCTTTTTAAAGTATGTTTATTACATGTCCACCTAAAATTAAGGGGTAGTAGTATTTAAGAAGGATACACCTGAAAAAACTTTGGGAGGACAGGGGAAAAGTATCCCTCTATCATTAAATTATTGAATGGACAACTAGGCAGAATAATAATATTTTTCGACAATTTTCGAGCTTACATATTAGAAACTGCAAGTAACCATTTGATGTATGAAAAAATTTTTATATTAAAATTATTAAGAAGCTATAGACACAGCTTCTAAAAAGTGGAGTGGATTTTATGAATTTACGCAAAGACTCAATATCTTTGGCAACAAAGATCACGCTTATGGTGCTGCTAATTATTTTACTTGCTACCATCCCTATTGGAATATTTGCAGTTAGAGTTTACCAAAGAGATTCTATTGAACTACACCGTGCCCGTGCTATTGGAATGGCACAAGGGCTTGCCGCTCTTATAGACCCGGATGAATTTTTGCTTGCTATGGAAACAGGCGAAAAAAACGAACATTACATGGAGCTGCAACACCAATTTAACCAAGCTCATGTACATATGGGGACTTTTTTCATGTTTGCCGGCGTAGCAGACGAAAGTATAGGTTTTACTGCTTTTATGGAAGCTCTTGCACCCGGTCAGCCACGCACTGTAGACTTGTGGGATGTTATTCCTAATACTCCGGGGATGTGGCCTCCTGTATTTTTTGCAGCACAAAGAGGAACAGCCGGAGCCACAGAAATTCACCCAACCGGTGTGGATGATAACTATGTAGTGGGTGCATATGCGCCAATTTTTGATAGAAACGGTATGCCTATAGGTTTAGTCGGAGTAAATATATTAGCTTCAGAGGTATTTGCCAATAGTAATGCTTTTGCAATAACCATTACCATTATTGTAGCCCTTGTTATATTAGTGCTCATCTGGATTCCTATTTTTTGGGTAAGAAAATATGTAGGTATACCGTTAAGCAGGCTATGTCAAGTTTCTGACAATATTGCAAAAGGTAACATGAACGTTAACATTCCGGATACTTCATCAAATGATGAAATTGGCAAGTTGGCTCAGTCTTTCCGGTGGATGTCAAAAGAAATTTCTTCTGTTATTTATGAAACTCAAAGGAGAAGTAAGGCGATTATTAGTGGTCATATACAAGCTGAACATTCCGGATATTCAGCAAAAGGTGATTTCAAAAAAATCACTGACAGCCTTGAAAATGTAGCAGAAGGAGTCTTTCAATATCTTCACAAATTGCCGGCCGGTGTTATCTTATTTGATGACGAATATCGCTTTGGATTTATAAATGCTTTTAATGAAGGCTTAGGATACGACCCAAAAGTTATGTTAGGTAAACCTTTCCCGGAAATTATGCCCGCTGCTCAGGCCGAATTTCTATTGTCTAAATTTAATGAGGCTCGCTCTACAGGTAAATTGGTTTCTTATCCTATAGAAATGGGATTGCCGGGAGGGGACTTTGTTTATGCCGCCCACAACATAATTCCTATTAACGACAATAACGGTAATGTAGCCGGTTTTATGCATTTTGGATACGACACTACCGAAGCGGTGAGTACACAAAAGCGTTCTGACAAAATAAATGACTATCAAGAGCAAGAGGTTAGCGGAATAATAGAAACACTGCAAGAAGGGTTAGAAAAGGGCATACTTAAATTTGCTCATAAGCCGCAAATTCACGATAAAGATACTGTTGAAATTGCTGAAACTTTCAATAAAATTGGCAATACAATGGAGTATGCTCTTGGTGGCATTAAGGAATACGTTGATGAAATATCACATTTATTGAAAGAATTTTCTAACAAAAATTTTGACGTAACAACTAAACAAAATTATGTAGGTGATTTTGCCACAATTAAACAGTCTGTAGATGGTGTTATACATTCTATTAGTTCCTTAGTTTCTGATATCCAAAATGTAACAGCACAGGTGGAAACAGGAGCGGGGCAAATCTCATTATCTACTCAAGAATTGATGGCTAGTTTTGAAGAACAAGCCGCTGTTATGAGTGAAGTTAGAGAGGCAGTCTCTATCTTAACGGAAAAGACACAGAGAAACGCTGCCGATGCACAATCGGCTAATGGACTATCTGAGCAAGTGCAAGATGTTGCCAACAAAGGAAGCCAACATATGAAAGATATGTCGACTGTTATGGAAGAAATTAAAATGTCATCCGCAGAGATAGCCAAAGTTGCAAGCATTATAGAAGGTATAGCTTTCCAAACAAACCTTCTTGCGCTAAATGCATCCGTAGAAGCTGCCAGAGCAGGGGATCACGGTAAGGGCTTTGCTGTAGTGGCAGAAGAAGTCCGTAACCTAGCCGGACGCAGTTCTGAAGCGGCAAAAAGCACATCGGAAATGATTGCCAAGTCATTAGGCCGAGTAGATGAGGGGGTAATAAAGTCTATAGAAACAACCGAGGCATTGCAAAAAATAGTTGAAGTAACAGCTAGTGTAACAGAAGTAATTTCAAACATAGCCAATGTTTCTAATGAACAAGCAGAAGAAATAAGCAAAATCCAAGATAGTATGGAAGAACTTTACCGGGGATCATCAGATAATACTTCTGCTGTACAAAACAATGCTTCTGTTAGTGAAGAACTTTCTAGCCAAGCAAACATGTTAATGTCTTTGGTAGATAGGTTTAAGATAGGAAAATAACTGAGTGATGGTAAAAAATTATTTTTTACCATAATCTACAAGAGGAGAAAATGATATGTCTACTAGCAAATATGAGTACAAAGTTTTAGAATTAAATCAAACCGATTACATGACACAGTCAATTGAATGTTTGACATATACATTTGTTGGAATGAAGGCGGCGGATAAATTGGTACAAGAACCAATGGTTGGCCATTTGGACATAAGCTATGACGTTTTTTATAGCTTTGTTGAAAGCTATATGCAAGCCGTTGTAGACCAAGGATACTGCACTATTGCATTAGATGGCGAAACGGTTGTTGGAGTAATGGCTTGCGATATAAACGCTCCTGTTCTTGATGAATACTATGAGTATAAAAGCTATCTTTCGGCCATGAATGTAATTAAGTTTGTTATGAACGATGTAGACAAGCGTTTTGTTGATGATTATGAAAAACGCCATGGAGAATCAATTCGTGATGGCGAAGTTTTACACATGGGTATGCTTGGAGTTAGTGCTACATCTGACAGACATGAAATTGTTAATCAATTAGTGCACAGAGTGTTTGAAAAAGCATCATCTGAGGGGTTAAAGCTTGTTTTTGCTGAGGTTACAAACCCAAAATCTATGAAATTGCTTGAAAGGCAGTTTGGCATGACAAAATATGAGGACTTAGATGGCCAAATTATATATCATACCTATAAAGACGATAAATTACTTAGTGGTATTCCCGGTGAAGTTGCAGATGCCACATACGTTATTACACGAAGCCTAGACGATTATATTTAAGATTGACGAGTACTCTAGCCGCACAACTTTAGCCTATGTTTTAAAGTTGTGCGGCTATATATAAAGCAGAGGTGAAGTGAATGAAAAAAATAATTATCATTGGAGCAGCCGGACGAGATTTTCATAATTTCAACACCTATTATCGAGACAACCCTACGTATCAAGTAGTGGCATTTACAGCAGCACAAATTCCGGACATTGCAGATCGAAAGTATCCTGCATCACTGGCAGGGAAGCTATATCCAAATGGTATTCCCATCTACGCCCAAGATGAATTAGAGCAGTTAATAACAAAATTGGATGTGGATGAATGTGTCTTTTCGTACAGCGACATATCTTATGAAGCTGTAATGGGGTTAAGTGCGAAAGTTAACGCCGCAGGGGCAGATTTTACATTGCTGGGCTATAAAAATACCATGATTAAAAGTACTAAACCCGTAATTGCAGTTGGCGCAATCCGTACAGGATGCGGCAAAAGCCAGACTTCACGCCGTATTGTAGAAGCTCTTATGGAAAAAGGTCTAAAAGTAATTGCTATACGTCATCCTATGCCTTATGGAGATTTGGAGGCACAAAAAGTACAGCGTTTTGCTGCTATTGATGATCTTGTGAAACATCGCTGTACTATAGAAGAAATGGAAGAATACGAACCTTTTATAGCCAGAGGAAATGTCATCTATGCAGGGGTAGACTATGAAGCTATTTTACGAGCAGCAGAAAATGACCCAAACGGATGTGATGTAATACTATGGGACGGTGGCAATAACGACTTCCCGTTTTATCGCCCGGATTTGATGGTGACAGTAGTAGATCCTCATCGTCCCGGCCATGAGCTTAGCTATTATCCGGGAGAAGTAACATTGCGCATAGCAGATGTAGTGGTTATCAATAAAATTGACAGTGCTAATTTTGAGGACATTCAAACAGTAAGAGCCAATATAAACCTTGTAAATCCACAAGCTACTATAATAGAAGCTGCCTCCACCATTACTGTAGATGATCCGACTATTATTCGAGGCAAGCGGGTCTTAGTTGTTGAAGATGGCCCCACTTTAACTCATGGTGAAATGAAAATTGGTGCAGGTATAGTGGCTGCACGCCGCTTTGGTGCATCAGAAATTGTTGATCCCGGGCAAAATGCAGTTGGCAAATTGGCAGAAACTTTCCGCATTTATCCTCACATTGGAAATCTGTTACCGGCTATGGGTTATGGTGAAGAGCAAATGGCTGACCTCGCTGCCACTATAGAACGTACTGATTGTGATTCAGTGATAATTGCAACCCCCATTGATCTAAACAGAGTTATAAAAATCAACAAACCCAACACTCGAGTAAATTACAGCCTTCAAGAAATTGGACATCCTAATATGGATGATATTCTGGAAGAATTTATCCAAAAAATGAAAAAATAAGAAAATAAAATAGGAAAATATAAAAAGCTACCAACTGAATGTATAAAAATAATTTACATTCGGTCGGTAGTTTTTTATATATAGCAATTCCGATTGATATTATTTACGTGTTGATGTAGGCGGAAATTGCGCCTCCTTCACCGACACGAAACACGTTAGTGCGAAGTGGAGGTGCTATAGCGGAAGATCTTTACTTTCTTAATGTTGCATGAGCAACATTAAAATAGTCAAAAGTATAGTACACTAAAAAAGATTTTAAACAGGCTCTAAAGAACTGTCAAAAAATACTTGGGAGGTATTTTGTTATGAAAAAGAACTTGTTGTTAACTTTAGCAATATTAGCTATTATGTTACAAGTTGGATGTGCAAGTCAGCTTGTTACTCCTGCTGTTTATGAAACGCCGGAGCCAACCGAGCCTTCTGCAACTTATGAAATCTTAGAGCCGACAACTATCCGTGTGGCGGCTCTGCGTGGGCCTACTGCTTTGGGCTTACTTAGGTTGATGGACAAACAAGAAAGAGGATATGCATTTAACAACTATCAATTTGAATTGCTTGGCTCACCTGATGAAGTCCCGCCGCTACTTGTACGTGGAGAAGTGGATGTGGCAGCAGTACCGGGAAATTTAGCTGCTGTGCTGTATAATCGTTTGGAAGGAGAAATTCAGGCTTTAGCAGTGGTAACATTGGGTGTACTGCATGTAGTGGATACAACTAATGAAATACACTCGATAGCTGACTTGGCCGGGCGCATTATATTTGCTAGTGGTCAAGGTGCTACACCGGAATTTGCTTTAAACTATGTACTAATTCAAAATGGCTTGATACCCGAAGAAGATGTATTTGTTGAATTTCGTGCTGAACAAACAGAGATTGCCGCATTGCTGGAAACAGGACAGGCAGAAGTTGCTTTGTTGCCGGAGCCTTTTGTAAGTACGGCACTAGCTCGTATTGATAATCTCCGCTTGGCATTGGATTTAACAGAAGAATGGAATCAGGTACAGCCTGATTATGGTTTGATAATGAGTGTAGTAATTGCTCGCAAAGAATTTTTAGAAAATAACCTGGAAGCTGTGGCAATATTTATGGAAGAATATGCAGAATCTATTGAATTTATGACAACTTCCACATCAGAAGGAGCACAACTGGCAGTAGACTTTGGCTTAATTCCCGGTGTTGACATTGCTGAATCTGCTTTGCCTCGTACCCACATTGTGTTCCTCACCGGGGAAGAAATGAAACAAAATCTTATAGGCTTTTATAATGTACTATACAACGCAGAACCCGCGTCCATAGGAGGAGAGTTGCCTGAAGAAAGTTTTTTCTTCCTTCCTTAAACAAATCCCGGTTATTTTATTTTGGCTGTTGGTTTGGGAAGGAGCAAATGCCCTAATTGAAAGCAATATTATTATTGTATCGCCGCGCACTACTTTTGTGCGGCTTTATCAATTGAGCCTTACTATAGAATTTTGGCATAGTATCGGGACATCTCTTGGCAGAATTATGTATGGCTTTATTTTGGCTTTAGTTATCGGAATTGTTATAGCTATAGCTTCGGCAACAAGTAAAGTGTTTTATAGACTGGTTTTGCCTGCCATAAATACTATAAATGCTATTCCTATTGCATCATTTACTGTAATCGCATTAATGGCAATGAGTTCCCATAATCTTTCAGTGTTTGTGGCATTTGTTACTGTTTTACCAATTATATTCTATAATACCCACAAGGGTATTGAAAGTACTGATCCTTTGCTATTAGAAATGGCAAAGGTTTTTAATGTGCCGCCATGGAAAAAAGCGGTTTACATCTATTTTAAAACTGTTGCTCCCTATGTAATATCCGCTGCTAATGTTGGCATTGGTTTTGCCTGGAAATCCGGTATTGCAGAATTAATTGGCGTTGTGCGTGGTACTATTGGTGCAAATTTGCATACTGCCAGGATTTTTTTACAAACTGCTGATCTTTTTGCATGGACTATAGCTATCGTACTGCTTAGCTATGGGATGGAAAGAGTGTTTCGCTTATTTTTTGGACGGGTGATGAAATGATTGAGCTGACAAACATCTGCAAAAGGTATGGAGATAAGCAGATATTAGATAACATATGTATGACTTTTAATGAAGGAATCACCTGTATCATGGGGCCGTCAGGAAGAGGCAAAACTACCCTAGCTTATATCATAGGTGGTCTTATAAAGTCAGATTCCGGCTATATTACCGGGCTTGAAGGAAAAAGAACCTCTTTTGTATTCCAAGAAGATAGATTACTAGACTGGGAAACTGCTATTGGAAATGTGTTGTTTGTAACAAAGTCAATAAGACAAAATCAGGAAAAAGCTGATCATTTGCTAATGCAGGCCGGATTATCCGAAAGTATGTACAAAAAAGCAGCAGAATTAAGTGGCGGCATGAAAAGGCGTGTATGCCTTTGCCGCGCACTTATCGCTGATTATGAATTGCTGATACTGGATGAGCCTTTCAAAGGCTTGGATAGTGGTATAAAGCCACTAATTATGACTATGGTTAAAGAACATTCATTAAGAAGTGAAGGAAAAACTGTAATATGTATTACCCATGACCTTACAGAGGCAGAGTTTTTAGGCGGCAAGTTAGTAACAATGTAAAAGCCTAAAGCAACTTTTGTGGTAGTCTATCAGCCCATCTTTTTTCATGCTTGATAATTCTCTGGACAATGCACTGCGCTCAATATTAAGATATTCAGCCATTGCATTTCTATTAATTGGTATTGTAAATGTTTGGCTATGTTGCTCACGAGATATTCGTGATAAATACGTTAATATTTTATCGCGTACTGTAGGTTCCAGCAAACAATCTATACGCTCGTACAATTCAAGTCCTTTTTCGGCAACCACACTTATATAATTTCTTAATAATTGCTCGTGTTGCGGGCAATTATTTTTGCAACGGGTAATTATACGATTAAATGGAATTAACATAACCACAGAATCTTCTGTTGCCTGCACAGACACCGGGCTGATATGTTCTGCTTTAGCGGCTACCATGGCTCCTATTACACTGCCTTTTTCAATGAATGTTAAAATTATTAGCCTACCGGATAAGTCCCATTTTATTGAACGGCTTTGGCCTGACAACATAACACCAAAAGCAGATACTGTATTTCCTTTTTCAATAATAAAATCATCTTTTCTATAATTTGCGCACCCGGCGTAAATACATTTAAGTAGATTTGTTAATTCATTTAAAGTTATGTTTGAAAATAAATCAGTTTGTGTTAGATCTTTGATATAATTCTCATATCCACTGTATCTTTCCATATCTTAAATTTCAACTTTTTGGTTAAAATATGGATTTAAAATTTCTCGACATGTCTCTTGTCTTGTTTTGCTGGAGAATATAGAACGTAAAGTTTTAGTATCAATTTCGATTTCATCTACCAATTGTTCAGCAGCAGTGTTATCCAAGTTGAATTCGCAGATCATTTCATTAAATTCTTGGTTAAGTACACACATCATTTCATGGGCATCATCTACCACAAATAAGCCAATTACTTTTTCCCATATCGTACCCAAAACAGCACCTAAAATACCGGCACCAAGTATACCTCCAACTAAGCCCAGTATCACATTTTCAATTAATATTTCGTTTATAGCGGCAGTTCCTAAATTCCAACCGGCAGTACCTCCTACAAGCAACATCAGAGCCATACCAATATTAAGCACAAATTGTTTGCGTGAAATTCGACCCTTCACTAGGCTAAAAACATCAATGACAATTAAAAAGATCACCGAAAGAAGTCGTGTTATGATATTTGCACGCAACAATTGAAAGGCACTCCTTAAAATTATCCGAGGGCCTATGCTTACTAAATTAAATAACATTTGAATAGCCTTAGATCCGGCCATTTTAGCAATATCTTCTTTACTTGCCAACTTGGATTTCTTTTTCATTTTCAACTCATATTGTATCAAGCGAAATATCCTCCTATCTTACAAAATTATGTAAATCTATTTAATTATTATAAGCTACCGCATTAAAATTTTCAATTATAGCAAAAAAACATCGCCCTAAGACTTCGCTAAAGATGACTTTAGCGAAGTCTTGGGGCGATAATAGGCTGTAAAAACATTTCTTTTGAGGCAAGTCCAATAATTGCATAAAAAATGATATAATTCACTACGGTTCACATATTTAAAAATACTTTTACTGTATCATGTTGGGAGGAATTATATTGAGTGGCACTTTATATGTAGTAGCAACCCCTATT
Source organism: Defluviitaleaceae bacterium (assembly GCA_009785615.1). Taxonomy (GTDB): domain Bacteria; phylum Bacillota; class Clostridia; order Lachnospirales; family WQUN01; genus WQVX01. Next base: position 18,473 of record WQVX01000046.1, read on the forward strand.
GGTAATTTAGATGAGATAACCCCTCGCTCTTTACAAATATTATCGGAAGTTGATATTATTGCCGCAGAGGATACCCGAACTACCGGGCTGCTTTTTAATCGCTTGGGAATTGAGGCAAAAGCCACAAAATTTATCTCCTATCATAAATTTAATGAATCTGCTAAACAAAATACCCTCTTAGAAAAGCTTCAAGCAGGGCAATCTATAGCCTTAGTATCCGATGCCGGGACTCCGTGCATTTCTGACCCCGGTTATATGTTGGTTAAAGCTGCCGCAGATATGGAAATACCGATAATAGGTGTTAGCGGTTCTTGTGCTGTAATATTGGCTCTTTCTGTATCGGGGTTTCCGGCAGAACCGTTCTTATTTCTGGGCTTTTTACCACGCAAAACTCCTGCCATTGTAGAAGTTATGTCACTTTTATTGCGTGTTCCTACTCTAATTTTCTATGAATCTCCTAAACGGATAGCAGATACCGTGGAAATACTTGCAAATCATTTTCCAAATATTTTTTTGTGTTTATGCAATGATCTAACTAAAAAATTTGAGCGCATTTACAGAGGTACACCTACAGAAGTATTGGAAAACTTACATGACAATCCTAATGCAGAAAAAGGTGAGTACACCTGCCTCGTTTTTATGCCACCATTATCTAAAAATGTGCTTTCTGATGAAAATTCCGTTGAAAATCAACCTTCATTGGAAAGTTTACTGATAGATGTTATGGTCAAATCTAATTGCTCTATGAAAGATGCAATAAAAATTTTATCATCAAATCAAAAGTCAAATAATCAACTAAATTTTCAATCAAGCCATTCTATAAGCTATACAAAAAATGAAATCTACACCGCTTCTTTGCGGCTAAAGGAATTATTCTCATGATATTATCTCTTAATCACGGAGATGTGCAGTTACCTGCCTTCTTCCCGGATGCTACACGCGGCGTTGTTCGCACTATAGATGCTCAGGACTTGGACAAGTGCCATATTCCCGGCCTGGTCATGAATGCTTATCATTTACTTTCCAAACCGGGCCCATCCACTATCAAGGCTCTGGGGGGGCTTCATGCTTTTTCCGGTTGGCAAAAGCCAATTCTTACTGATTCCGGAGGTTTTCAAGTTTTTTCTTTGATTAGAGAAAATGAAAAATTTGGAGAAATACGGCGCAGTGAAATTATTTTTAGACCTGATGGAAAAAAGGGCAAAAAAGTTTCTATTACCCCGGAAAAATGTATACAGGCTCAATTTGCATATGGCTCTGATATTATTATGTGTTTAGATTACTGTACTCACCCGGATGACCCGCCTGAGATCAATCGCCTGTCTGTAGATATCACTATAGATTGGGCACGTCGTTGCAAAGATGAATACAATCGCCTTGTGGTCAATTCTCAGCACAAGCCGTTAATTTTTGGCATAATTCAAGGTGGAAGCGATTTAGCTGTTCGTAAGGAATGCGCAGAAGCTCTTATTGAGATTGGCTTTGACGGCTTTGGTTTTGGAGGCTGGCCTTTAGATAGTTCCGGTAAATTAACAGAGGACATTTTAGCTTATACCGCCTCGCTTATGCCTGACAACACACCAAAATATGCCATGGGAGTAGGACGCCCGGAAGGAATAGTCGCCTGTTTAAAAATGGGATATAACCTTTTTGATTGTGTAATTCCTACCAGAGAAGCCAGGCATAACCGACTGTATGTTTTTAATCAAGAATTTTATGAGTACTTTTATCCACTAGATGATATCTACCGCCGTGACCCTCGCCCTATATCTGACCTATGCGATTGTCATACATGTCAAAATTATTCTCGAGGATATCTGCGTCATTTGTTGGCTATTGGTGATTCTTTAGGTCATAGGTTAGCCACTATCCATAATTTACGCTTTTACACCATGCTAATGGAACGGTATAATCACATTAATTAAATTAAGAGGTGATTAGTGTGGTTAAAAACAGAGATTCCCGTAACTTCAACATATTTGGGGTAGTGGCTATACTTGCGGCATTGGTGGCAGTATTGGTTGGCGTATATATGAGAGAACGTCAACCAATACAACAAATAAGCTTTGGGCACTTTATGGAATCTCTTTCCAGGGGAGAAATTGCAGAAGTCACCTTATCGGATCAGGCTCACATTCGCTTTAGATTTGAAGCTGAAGGACTCCAATATATGACAAACAACCCTCGACGAGATACTTTCAAAGAAGAACTACTATTATCAAATGTTGCAGTCCTTGAGGGGGCAGGGTCTATCAACTGGCAATTAATTATAATTTTATCAATTGTAGTTGCTGCCATTGTATTTACTAGACGCAAATCTAATGCTTTAGCTCCGGCAACCGTAGCTATTAACCCGGCAGAAGCTATTAAAAAATATAGTTTTGCAGATATGGCCGGTAACGAAGAAGCCAAAGAAAGCGTAGCAGATGTAGTGGACTTTTTAGCTAATCCGGAAAAATATTCCAAATATGGTGCCCGTATGCCTCGTGGACTAATACTCCACGGAATGCCGGGTACCGGCAAAACGCTTATGGCTAAAGCCATGGCTGGTGAAGCTGAAGTTCCATTTTATGCAGTAAGCGGTTCCGATTTTGTTCAAATGTATGTTGGTGTAGGGGCGGCTCGTGTACGAGAATTATTTAAAAAAGCCAGAGCCTCCGGAAAAGCTGTTATTTTTATAGACGAAATAGACGCTTTAGGCAAAAAAAGGAGTAATGGGACGAGCGGCGGTAATGACGAGCGTGACCAAACACTAAACGCACTTCTTACAGAGATGTCAGGGTTTACAGAAAATGAAGGGATAGTGGTGGTAGCAGCAACTAACCGTTTAGATACGTTAGATGACGCGCTTCTAAGGCCGGGACGTTTTGACCGCCAAGTAGAAGTTGCTATGCCTGATATAAATGCCCGCAGGCAAATTTTAAAATTGCACGGAGAAAATAAGCCTATAATAGCAAATTTAGAGAAATGGGCCAGGGATACAGTATTTTTCAGTGGCGCAATGCTGGAAGGACTTATTAATGAAGCTGCCATTCTTGCAGCAAAAGAAGGTGCCGGCCATATCACAGACAATGATATGGAAAGAGCATACTATATAACATTAGCAGGTTACGAAAAAAAAGACCGCACAACTTTGCGGCAACAAGAACGAAGATTGACGGCTTATCATGAAGCGGGCCATGCATTAGCCGCCAAACTAGTAACTCCGGAAAATACTGTAGCTAAAGTGACAATCATCCCAAGCTCTAAAGGTGTAGGCGGCTTTTGCGTAAATATCCCCCCGGAAAAAATGTACTACACCAAGCAAGAGCTAGAACAACAAATAATTGTACATATTGCCGGACGCTGTGCGGAAGAACTGGTTTTTGGGTCAGAAAATATCACAACAGGCGCATCCAATGATATAGAAAAGGCTACCCGAGTAGCAAAACGATATATAGGGCAGTACGGCATGTGCAAAGAAGTAGGGCTTTTAGATATGAGAAGCATGGGTCGTAACGCTAACCTTATACAATCTTGTAAACGAATGATGGATCAACTTTACAATGACACTTTACAATTGCTATCCGACAACCAAGACAAACTAGAAGCTATTGCTTTAGCATTATTGGAAAAAGAAACATTAGACGAAGCCGCCTTAGATTTGTTAATAGCATAACTATAAATGTGCAATTTGCAAGTCAAAATTTTCTAAACGCCATTTTAAAGGCATTCAGAGGCTTGTAAGGTCAGTTGGTGAGCCACACTCCCCAACTGAATTTCCTTTTTTGGACATTTTGACCTGTGTGCCAACAAACTTGCCGGATTGCTTAACCGCAGGGTCGAGCCCGAAAAAGGCAAAGAGTTGCTTTAGTGAAGTGAAAACAGAAAAGTCACAGATTTCAGCAATAACGGTAACAGCGGTCAAAAACCCCGCACCCGGAATTGATTCAATCAAACGGATTTGGCGAACAAACTCTTTGTCCGAATGAATGTCAATCAGTTCACGGATTTGCAAAAGAACCGCAGATATTGCTTCGTCATAATGCTTGATAAAGGAAACATATGAACGAATCTGAAAGGCATTACTTGAAACGAAATGCCCGAAAGTTGCGGCAGAGTTAGCTGGCTTGAGCAAGTGCTTGGTATTTTGCCATAGCGTAAGTTTCACCAAAACGTGCTGTTTTACGAATCATCTCAACTATAGTTTCTTCTCCCGCCAACAAGAAATCGGTTGGAGTTTGAAAATTTTCAAGCAAAGTATAGCATTTCCACTATTTATCGACACTTACTCCGCAATGAGCAAAGCAACCCTCTAAATCGGATGTTGTGAATTGTAATGCCTCGCCTGTAAATAACTCCAAATCATGTTCATTGCGAGCTTTGTTTTTGCGTAGCGTTGCCTTAACCTTTGACCATGAAGGTTCACAAGGGTTAAAGTCAGGACTGTATCGTGGAATAAACACAAC
>WQVX01000047.1 GCA_009785615.1 Defluviitaleaceae bacterium
TATGCCTTCTTACCATTTCGTACTATTTTTGTGCTTCCGCATTTCGGACATTTCAATGCTATTGTTGTTTTCATTCTATAATTATACAGCTCTTGTCTATATCATACTTTTTGAAACGCCACCTATTAATTAACATAAAAAGGAATCCCACCAAAAAAGAAATAGGATTCCCTCAATATTCAAATATAAGCTTCCATTCTCCGCCTCTTTCTTCCTGCGTAAGCGGCCTTTGCAGTTGCAGATAAAGATTTCCAAACCCCGGATTTACGATGCGACCTGCAATTTTCACAAGTCGCTTAATGAGTAATATTCATTTTTACAAATCTAACCCTTTTACCTATTAACTTGTGACTCAGCAATGTCACCAAACATTGGAATTTTAAACTTTTTGCCTACAAAGGCCATGTACATAAGGTAAGCCCAACTTACTACAGTTACAAGCCATACCACATTAGCTAAAAGCCCGCCAAGTAAAGGCAACCATGCTAAAAATCTTACAACTTGGTTTAAAATACTTAAAAATACAAACCACAATATGGATTGTAATGCATGAAAGCGCACAGTCTTATTTTCTCTCTCCATTACCAAAATTACTATGCCGGAAAAAAAGAATAATGCATAACTTAACATGCCGGCTATATTTTCGTCCAATCCAAAAACTGATTTCTTTGCCATATTATCCAGCTCCTCTCTGATTTTGTGCAACTTAATATGGGCAAAGCCCACTTGCTTTTTATTTAAGCTATTACAATACCATATACGTTATGCATTTTAAAATGTTTGCGATCCATATAAATTTCGTATTGTATCTGATCTAACTTGCCGGATGGCACTTTCATCAGCAGCACGAAGCATACTCGCCATGGCAGTAAGACTCTGCACCCAATCAACAGAAGCTAATAATTCTTCTGCAAGAAACCAGTTATTTAACTCATCAGTATTATGGGTATATAAATGTAAACGATAAGCAATATTACGTACAAACCAAGCGTAACCCTCACTACCTACGCCTAAACCTTGTATGCTGTTTATCATTTTTGCTTCTGTAATATTAGCATGAACAAAAAAACTTGCAATATCCTCTGCACAATGCCATAAACTTAAAGCATTGTCACATTTGGTATTTTCCCATAGGTAGTAGGCTACAATTTTTGTACACTCAAACCAATCGCAATCCATTTATAACCTCACTTTTTGAAACAATATAAGCTTTTACGCTAATTTATAACACTAAGACGATTTCGGGCATGTACAGTACGGCGATGACCGGGGAATTCTTCCAAAAAGCGTTCAAAATATTGGATAGCCCGGTCAATATCTATATCTTGAGAAAAAGTCCACGCTAAATAATATAATACTTCTCCATGCATGTCTGTGTTGCCTGTTTGAGAAAAATAACGATAGGCGCGTTCAAAAAGCACCTTGGCTGTTTCAAAATTCCATGCATTATACATGGATACCCCTTCATTGTAATACTGTTGCCCCAATTGAGGGTAAGCAACCACCCTAATCTCGTTTGCACGCTCCACAATATCCGGTGCAAGATCATCTACTTCTATTGCACCTAAAGCGTCTACAGCTTCTCTTAAACGATTATCCCTAAACAACTCAAAAGCATTTAATATTTGAAAGGTACGCTCTAAATTGCTATATTGATCTTCCAAATTTTGTACGGTGGCAGAGTACGTATCAATCCTTTCTAAAAGTGTAGATATCTCTTGTTCTTTTTCTTCCATAAGGCTATCATGGGCATGTGATGCTAAGGTTAGCTGTGTGTGTGCCTCTTCTATCTGGTTTGCCCTAACGCGATCTAACGCAGGAAACACCAGTATATACATAACCCCAACTGTACATATTGCCCCCACTACAAATGATAATATACCTGCTAAATGGAAATTTTTGTTTCCACGTTCATGTAAATTAACTTTATTATAAGTAGGCATTATTGGTTTATCTACAGGGGTTGCAGCAAAAGCTTTACGGTTATTAGTCCGTAATGCAGCTACCCCGGAAGGTGCGTTTGGATCAATATGATTATAGTAGTTTAAAGCTGTACTATTGTTGATATCTATAGCAAGCACACGTTTAATAGTGTCTTTGGCTTTATTCATATCATTTTTTTTGATCCAACATAGAGTCAACAGATTAAGAGCATCAATAAATTTAGGATTAAGCTCTAAAGCTTGCTTTAGTTTAATGCCCGCCATATCCTCACTATTTTGCCACATATCTTGTAAGGCTTGGTTATAGAGGCTAATAGAGTCGTTAAACCGCTCTAAGGTTCGAGAATTTTTCTGAAAAGTTTCTATATACGTTGAAGCCGGGTTTTCTTCTTTTTTGAGTCCGCAACTTATTACCCAGTTTTTTAATGCATCTCCCACATACCCTGTCTCGTACTGAATTAATCCTAAAAGGTTACGAGCCTGAGTGTTGGATTTGTTGATAGAAACGCTCTTGTTTAAATGTTCTAATGCTGCGGATAGGTTGGACAGTTTAGCACAGGCAAGTCCTTTATTGTATAAAACATTGGATAATCGTTCTACGCCTGCATATAATACCGTATCCACTTTGCAATGGGGGCAATTATTTCCGTATTCATAATGATTGCCGCAACTTGGACACACCATTAAATCTACTCCTTTATATCTCGCATCTGTTTTGTTATATGTTGCAATAAATCCATCATGTCCCGTACCTCATCGTTGATTACGTTTTCAACATCATCTACACTTATTACGGGCTTGTATTTGCTTATTTCTTCTTTAAAATCAATCATTGTTAACACCTCTTTTTGGAACATGATATCAAAACCTGTTTAGTATCTCACCTAAGCCATAAATATCTCCGATTAAATACAAAGAGCCTGCTACAGCGGCAACACCTTCCGACCCTGCCATTTCAACAGCAATTTTTAGAGCCTCGTGGCAGTCGGAAACAGTCAAAATAGGTATATCAACCTGATCGTTATGCTTTTTTTGAGCTTGTATATAAGCTTGTACATGATCCGTTAATGTGGTTGCTTCCATTGCTTTAAAACTAGCACAGGTGCAAATAACTGCATCTGCTGCTGAAAGCAAATGGTGCAATATTTTTTTATAATCTTTGTGATGAGAAATTCCCACAACCAACACAATATATCTATCTGAAAAATAACGTATTAATGCCTCTTTAAATATGCGTGCGCCATCTTCATTATGAGCACCGTCTAACACAATATATGGCTTGGAGCTTATTAATTGAAAACGTCCATGCCATTGGCATTGCGCTAAGCCTTGCAGTACTGCACAATTGGTAATGGTCATTTTATGGCACTCTCTTAGGGCTTCTATGCACAACAAAGAAAGGATAGCATTGTGTAGTTGATGTTCGCCTAATAATCGTATATTTAACGATTGGTAGGAAAAATATGCGGTCTTTACAGAAAAATTGGTACCACTCAATCCATAATCAAGATCAGAAATTTCTACATTGTCACCTATATAGTATAAAGGAGATCTTTTTTCCATTGCTATAGACTTGAAAACAGATAACTCTGATGTTTGATATAGTGCAACAGGGCAGTTTTCCTTAACAATGCCTGCATCTTCACTAGCTATTTGACTGAGAGTGTCGCCTAAAATTTCTTGATGGTCATATCCCGGAGCAGTAATTACTGACAAAAGGGGGTTATTAACTGCATTGGTAGCATCTAATCTACCGCCTATCCCGGTCTCTATTATGGCTATATCTACATCACTTTCAGCAAAGTAGTTATATGCCATACATGTTAATATTTCAAAAAAAGACATAGGATTTAAGCCGTTATTAGTAGCAGTCTCTGCTACTATCATTAACTGGCCGGCAAAATTTGCGTCTGATATAGGTTTAGAGTTGATAGTTATACGTTCATTATATCGCTGCAAATGTGGCGAAGTAAATAATCCTATTTTAAAACCTGCTGCCATTAAAATATGTTGCAAAAAAGCACAGGTAGAACCCTTGCCATTGGTGCCGGCTACATGAATAATTAAACATTTATCCTGTGGGTTGTTTAGTGCAGATAAAACAGTTTTAACACCTGCAAGCCCAACCCTGCTACCTTTGGCATGAGAATTTTGCAGATAATCCAGCCCTTCTTGATATGTGATGTTGCTCATCCTTTAGATTAATAGGTCTCTTGTGCATTTTTTGGCAAATTTTCACTACTCATCCATGCAAAAAACCTAGTAATATTTCTGTAGATATTTACCACTGATTCTGTAACGGTATTCTATCTCATATTCTTATCACTATGCAAGCCTAAAGTCAATAATCCTGTAGAAAATTACAGATATAACAATAAGATTGACAATGATTTAAGAATTTGATGCGATAAGTGTCGCAAATCCACTTTTCTATTAGTGTCAAGTGAAAAATCCAACGAAAGCAGGTTAGCAGACAGGTTTGTCCGACGAAGTCGAAACAATCTTACCATTACGTATTTTTTCTTTTATTTGTGCATTTAATTTTCCGGCTGAAATGACATCAACTCGTTCCGCTGCTTTTTCACCATATCGCACAGGTATATAGATTTCACGAAGAGCTATTGATGCTTCTTCTGTTTTAAATTTGGCAGTAACAAGCTGTTGGTAATCTTTACTGGTCAGATGAGTAGCTTTTGGAATATTGTTTTTCCAACATAATTGTAAAAACTTCCGATACTGTTTTTGCAATTGCCATTGTGTGCTGTTATCCCATTTTTTTGAAATTTTTGCTTTCTTAGTTGCAGGAATAAATTGCCGGAAAATCTCTTCTGTGCTATTAGTTTTCACAGTAAATTTTATCAATTGGGAAAAATTTAACCCACTCACAAAATATACAACTGCTGCAATAAAAAATAATGCAATAGCCCCCGTTATGGCAGTAGCTATAGTAACGTCAAATATAAAAGCTTCCACATTTTCCGTTGAACCACCGTATAATTCTAATAAATCTTCCGGGTTTTCATGATCAATAAATCTCAATAAAAATTCTACCAATGGCGATATAATAAAAAGCACTAATCTAAGGAATAACAAAAATCCCGGGACGATTATATAAAAATAAAGTGTGGACAAAACTGTAGTGATAATATTTAATGCCAATCTGGAGCTAATTATAAATCCGCCAAAAACTACAGCTACAATTGTAAGCAAGTTTATTAACTTGTACCAGAATCGTTTTTGAACTTGAGTTTGTTGCCGCAATAATCTCATCAAAACTACTGAGGTAGTAAAAAATCCAAGAGCATAGGGTAATGAAGCAGTTTCAAAAATCGAACGGGCTATCAATATCATAATTAACGCAAATGGAATAAACATCCTTATGTAAAGAGAAAAGATATGCGAGTATTCAAAGCTAGTGGAAAATTTGCTATGGATTGCAATGCTATAAATGATATAGATAATTGGCGGCACCAAAATTACATTAAAAGGAACTCCAAAGGCAATAACAAAAAAATTAGCAAATGTAAGGTAAAAAAAGATATCGGCTAAGATTTTTAATATATACACAAAACTCATTAAGACCATGCCTTTCTGCAAAAGTTTTCGTACAGTTTATCACTTTTCTGCTTAGTTTTGCAATTTACAAGGTCTTGCAAAAGCAGGAACCATTTGATAGTATATCATTTGACAAGAAATGAGGTGAAATTATGGCCAAATGTGAGATATGTGATAAGGGAATTCAAACCGGTCATAGAATCAGTATTACCCGTAGCCAAGTATCCCGCCGTGCTAACCGCATGTGGCGTCCCAATGTAAAAAAAATACAAATTAGAGAAAAAAATGGGACAGTACGCAGGGCAAAAGTTTGCACACACTGTCTGCGTGCAAACAAAGTTACCAGAGCAATCTAAGAAGCTGCATTTAATGCAAGCCTGTCCTAAAAGGATGGGCTTGTAACATTGTTAGGGTATTAGCAATTTCCGCAAAAATAAATAAAAAAGGTTGGGAATATGAAAGTAATCAAATGGTTTGATAAAAATTTTGAAAAATATATTTTGCTATTTTTCTTGATCGTGATAACAAGTGTTTTATTCCTTCAAGTGATTATGCGGTTTTTCTTTAGCAGCCCTACCTTTTGGTCAGATAGGATTGCTCAGCTTAGTTTAGTAATTTCCACTTTTTTTTCTGTCAGCTACTGCATAAGACGGGGAAGCAACCTTAAAATTGACTTGTTACTTAATGCTGTCTCTAAGCCATTTTACAAAGTTTTAAACCTTAGTGTTAAACTTATAATGCTTGCTTTTTTTACCTTGCTTGCTGTTGGTTCTTGGGGTGCTTTTAATCAATACCTTGAACGTGGAACTACTGATGCAGCCTTAGGAATTCCTCTAACATACATTTACTTTCTGATTTTTTTGGCACTTGTTTTGACGGTTGTGCGCTGTATACAATCGCTGGTTTTTGAATTCTTTCCTGAAAAGAACCCGGAGATTACAGCTAATATAGTGTCACCTGCTAAAAAAACTTTGGACAGCAATGAAAAGGAAATTTTGAACAGTCACTAAGAATCAGCCTAAGCTGTCACTTGTCTTTGTGGAGGAAGAATTCATGTCTATAGGTGTTCTATTTATATTATTTTTAGTGATGCTAGCCATCAGCTTACCGGTTGCTGCTACATTGGGCATAGCTGCTTTTTTACCAAACTTTGTTGCTTTTTTTCGCACCGGTGATACTACAACCTTAATGACTCAATTGGCAGTTTTAGTAAGGAATCTAGCTAATGGTGTTGATGCGTTTACTTTGCTTGCTATACCCATGTTTATTCTTGCAGGCGGCATAATGGCAAAAGGTGGTATATCTAATAAGTTGTTTAATATTTTTGCATATTTTTTGGCAAATAAAACTGCCGGTATGCCAAGTGCTGTAATTCTCTCCACACTCTTTTATAGTATGACTTCCGGCTCCGGCCCCGCTACAGTGGCGGCAGTTGGAACAATGGCAATACCTCTTCTTGTAAAATTGGGATATGACATTAAATGGTCTACAGCCCTTATAGCTGTTACCGGAGGGATTGGTGTTGTTTCACCTCCCAGTATCCCATATGTTCTTTTTGGTGCCGCTACAGGCACAAACGTTGGCGAATTGTTTATTGCCGGAATTATCCCTTCAGTTTTAATTATCATTTTATTGCTTCTTTACACTTACATCTATTGCAAAAAACACGGTGAAGATAAAGAGAAACTTCTTGCATATCACGCAGAAGTTAGGGAAAATGGCTTTTGGGCAGTATTCAAAAGCAGCTTTTGGGCCATGCTTGCACCTGTTATTATTTTAGGTAGTATTTACACCGGGGTAGCCGCTCCTACGGAAGCTGCTGTTATAGCTGTTGTTTACAGTTTATTTCTTAGTGTTGTTGTTTACCGCACATTAAATTTAAATGAATTGAAAGATGTTTTTGTTAGTGCAATAAATACTTATGCAACATTACTTTTCATTCTTGCTGCTGCTGTGGCCTTTGGCCGAACCCTCATTTTGATGCGTGCGCCGCAACAAATTGCTGAAATGATTATGGGTACGTTTACTACATATATCGCCATAATTATAGTAATCAACCTCTTTATGCTGTTTATTGGAACATTTTTAGATACTACCCCGGCTATACTTATTTTGGCACCACTATTTTTGCCTATAGCTGTTGCAATGGGAATGCACCCGGTTCACTTTGGTGTCATGATGGTTATTAATAAAGCGATTGGCTTTGTTACCCCACCGCTGGGTGTAAATATTTTTGTAAGCAGCTCAATAACCGGTTTGCCCATGATGACTATTATTAAACATAGTATGGTTCCTGTTATTACTTTTATTATTGCTCTTTTTCTTATTGCGTTTGTACCATGGTTTAGCCTTGCGCTTATCTGATGACTGATTTTTTGAAAGGGAATTAATAAAAAATGAAGATAAAAAAATTTGGATTTATCATTGTTATATTAGCTCTTACAGCTATATTATTCACTGCATGTGACAATACATCCATACCCGCAATTCAAACAACACCGACACCATCAATAATTGAAATCTTACCTGTTGATGTCATTGATAATGTAGAACCCCACAATTTTATTCTTGCAAATGCCTCCCCGGAGGACACAGTAACCGGTCTTTTTTCAAATAAATTTGCACGTCTTATTTATGAGATATCAGGTGGGGCTATGGTAGTTGATGTTTTTCACAACTCTCAGTTAGGTGGAGATGCTGAAATTTTTACCAATGTTGGAGTTGGGCAAATTGATTTTATCATTGGTACTACAGCACCACAGGTTCCCACTATCTCTACCCTTGCCATTTTTGACTTGCCAAATGTATTTCCTACTGCACAAATAGCCCGTCAAATTTTTGAAGATCCGGCTTTTATGGATCTTATCCGTGCTGAATATCAAGCTGCGGGCTATAAGCTTTTAGGTTTTGCTGATCAATATTACCGCGTAATGAGTTCTAATGTTAGAATCGAAACCATATCCGACTTTAACGGTGTGAGGATTCGGACTATGGAGAATCCATTTCACTTGGCTTATTGGTCAGCATTGGGGGCTTCTCCGGCTCCTATGGCATTCGCTGAAGTTTTTATAGCCTTGCAGCAAGGTACAATAGACGCGCAGGAAAATCCTCACGAAGTTATTGTTGCTAATTCTTTCTATAGTGTGCAAAATTATATAATTCATACAAATCACCTTTTCCATGTTATTGGTCTTATCACTAATAATGCAAACTTTAACAACTTATCTCCTGCTCAACAGAGTGTGATTATTGAAGCCTCTAATATAGCCATACCATGGGCACGTGCGCAAGCGGATACTCGTGTGCAACAGCGTATAGAGATCATTAAAGCATCCGGCTCTACAGTACTGGAACTTTCTCCGGAGCTTAAAGCTCAAATGATGGAATCCATTGCAGGTGTTTACGACATGATCCGTGAATCTGTAGGCGATACCCTTTACAACGCACTTATTGATGCCATTGAACGCCATAGTTAGGACTTGAGTAAGACGATAAAATGCACCTGCCGTTTTGGTATCTTTAAAATGGCAGGTGCATTTTTTTGTTTAATTTTCTTGGGATGTCCGGTTAAATTTAGTGATTGTATTGCCCGCTACATGCTTCCTACCCATCAAATGCCTAGCTTTTCGATTTTCCACACTGTCAAATATGATAGAAAAATCGTAATCTTCGGGATAAAGTTCGGAAGCAGCTATTTTTAACTTTAGGCGTTTATGATTAATTAGAGATTTTTTGCCTTTTATCTGTACGCCTACTTCGCCTTTGCTATTAGCTTGTTCATATACAATACCAATGTCTTTTTGTGGATATACAAGTACACTGTCGCCAATAGCAAAACGCTGACTTTTAGGTATATCAGTGGGTTTTTCAGGTTCATCTGCAATGTCTAAAGGAGTGACTGCAATTATGGTACTCTCTTTGCCGGAAGATTTATCGTTGGAGGTGATGTTAAACGCAGCATTACCGGAGTAAGTTATTTTTCTTGCACGCTCTAAAAGATGCATTGGCATACCAAGCCTTTCTGCTATATGCAAAGCGCAGCTTTCCCCGGCTTCTCCTATTTCCAGCCTATAAAGAGGCATTAAGCTTTCTTTGTCAAAAGCCATACGAGCATTTATGATTCCTTGAGTGCGAGCGGCAAAATCTTTAATTTCCGGGTAGTGAGTTGTAACAGTGAATAAGCAGCCCTTTGTTAGCAATTCTTCTAAAATAGCCGTAGCAATGCCCATGCCCTCGGCAGGATCTGTACCGGAACCCAGCTCATCAAACAAGATTAAAGACTGAGCTGTGGTTTTTTCTAAGATACTTATGATATTGGTCATATGAGATGAAAAAGTTGATAGATTTTGAGATATGCTCTGCCCATCTCCAATATCACACCATACTGAATCAAAAATACATATGCTGCTACGTTCATCCGCAGGAACATGTAATCCACTTTGCGCCATTAACGAAAGAAGTCCTACTGTTTTAAGTGCGACTGTCTTTCCGCCGGTGTTAGGCCCTGTTATAATGATGCCTTTAGTATTGTTGCCTAATGCAAAATCTAAAGGAATGGCAGGTGTATTTTCCGGCCTGCTTCGTAAAAGTGGATGCCGTGCAGACAGCAATCGGACTTCCCTATCCTCAGTTAGCCGAATTTGTGACGCTTTCATAGTTATGCTTAACTTAGCTTTAGCAAAAACAAAATCTAAAGTTTCCATTGCTTCCATATTCATCTTGATGGAAGCTAAATCCTCACTAATTAAAGCAGTCAATGTATAAAGTATAGTGCGGATTTCATTATCTTCCTCAATTTTTAATGTCCCTAGCTCATCTTGTAATTTAGATATTGCAGAAGGCTCAATAAAGCATGTACTTCCTGTGTTGGATACTTCAATCAATATACCGGGTATCTTGTTCTTGTATTCCTTTTTGACAGGCATGGTGTATCTACCATTGCGAATTGTAACAAAGCCATCTGCACAATATTGCTTGTTTTTTTGCAACAAGGATTCTATTTTGCTTTTAATTTGTTCACCTTTGCGCTCAATACTTCGGCGCAAGTCGTGAAGCTTTGGAGTTGCCCTGTCATCTACTTGTCCATTGTGCAAGCAACGGCTGATTTCTTCTTCCAAATCAGACAGGTCAACCATAGAATTTCCGTAAAGTGAAATGTCTGTTTCAGTAGATTCTGCTTTTTTTAGGTAAGTTTTCATTCTACTGCACGATATAAGGAATGTTGCTACATTTCCTATCTGTTCCGGTATCAGCATAGCATCAGCATTTATTAGACCGATAATTTTTTCAAGCTCGGTCATAACTGCAATAGGGGGACTTCCGGCCTGTTCCATAATTTTTTTGGCTTCTGATGTTTGATTATTAAGCCTTGTAGCTTCTATAATATTATCTGCCGGTATGACAGCTTTACAGCGTTCTTTTGCGGCTGATGAAACTGCACAGTCAGATAATTGGCCTAAGATGACATCAAATTCTAAAGTGTTAAAATGATTCATAGTTAATTCCTCCAATATTCACTAATTTTTAAACGCAAAAAAGCCACAAAGTAAGCAGTCTTGAAGACGTTGGCTTACTCTGTGGCTTTTTGTCTTAAACAAATGTTGTTTTAAACACAAAAAAAGATACGACCTTATCG
This sequence comes from Defluviitaleaceae bacterium, assembly GCA_009785615.1. GTDB lineage: Bacteria > Bacillota > Clostridia > Lachnospirales > WQUN01 > WQVX01. The sequence continues at coordinate 11,134 of WQVX01000047.1, forward strand.
TACCCCACAGATAGCAGTATTCAAAAAAGGTTACTAATTAACGGCACACAATAAGACAAAGACGATAATTAACGCCCTAGCTTTTAAATTGCGCCGTGGTATGCGGTTTTAAGTTTTGATCACCGATACCATATTAGCACTCACAAAACAACACTCCTTTTTGAATGATAAAATTTAATTACAGTCATAGTATATATATGAGACAGGAAGCTGTCAATGGGGAAATTTCTGAAAGCCCTATTCGGTAATTGTCAAAATGCACAAAACAGAGTAAACTATACATGCAGGTATACTTTTTGATGGAGGCGATTTTCAGTGACAGATGTATTTAAAGAGCAATTAGTTAAAAAAATTCCTACAAACAAGGACTTGATAACTAAGATTGGCATTATTGCTATAGTTGTTTTAATTTTTATAATTACAATGGGTATAATCCCCCAGCTTGGCGTAATAATTACTGCCGCTGCCGGGTTTGGTGCTTATATCTTAATAGGGAGATTAAGAAAAGAATACGAGTATATTTTTACAAATGGAGAATTGGACATTGATATTATATATAACAAATCTTCCCGTAAGCGAGTATTTACCGGTAATGTTAAAGATTTTGAATTAATGACTCATGTAGATAATGCTGACCATCGTAACAGCTTTGCTTCTGCAAATGAAAAAAAAGATTACAGCTCCGGGATTTCGTCAGAGCGTTCTTATATTTTTCTAGCTAACTATAAAGGGAAAAGAACAGCAATTATAATAGAACCAAATGATGAGATGCTGGGAGCTATATCTAAAGTAATGAGCAGACTAAAATTTTTTCCTAACAAGTGAAAGATGAAAATGCAACTTTAGCAAGACATAAAGGAGCTATATTTAATATGCAGAGAATTATATGTGAAGGACTTACCTTTGACGATGTACTATTAATTCCGGCTTATTCCGAAATTATGCCAAATGATGTGGATCTTTCCACTTATTTAACTAAGAATATTCCTCTTAATATTCCAATTATGAGTGCCGGTATGGATACAGTAACAGAATCTAAAATGGCAATTGCTGTAGCTCGGCAAGGCGGTATAGGCATTATTCATGCAAATATGTCTATAGAAGAGCAAGCGGCCGAGGCAGACAAGGTAAAGCGTTCAGAATCCGGCGTAATTACTGACCCCTTCTCCCTTTCTCCTAACCACTATGTTTATGAAGCTGAAGCACTTATGGCTAAATATCAAATATCCGGTGTACCCATTACAGAACATAACAAGCTTGTGGGTATTATTACCAACCGTGACTTGCGCTTTGAGACTGACCATAACAAAAAAATTTATGAAGTTATGACTAAAGATGGTATGGTGACGGCACCGGAAGGCACTACTTTAGAAGAAGCTCGAAAAATACTTGCAAAATATAAATTTGAAAAATTGCCTATAGTTGACCAAAAAGGCCATCTAAAGGGTCTAATCACCGTTAAAGATATTCAAAAGACAATCAAATATCCGCATTCTGCTAAAGACTCCCAAGGGCGGCTTCTTGTAGGTGCAGCTATCAATACTACTGTAAATTTTATGGAGCGAATTTCTGCTTTGATAGATGCAAAAATTGATGTGGCGGTGGTAGATTCGACCCATGCTCATTCACTTACTGTAATTAACTGTGTGCGTGAGATAAAGCAGGCTTTTCCTGATTTACAGGTTATTGCCGGAAATGTAGCTACCGGTGAAGCAACAGTTGCACTTATAGAGGCTGGTGCAGATGCCATTAAGGTAGGTATTGGCCCCGGATCCATCTGTACTACTCGGGTAGTGGCCGGTATTGGAGTGCCTCAAATTACTGCAATAATGGATTGTGCCGATGCTGCCAAGCCTTATGAGATACCTATTATTGCAGATGGTGGTATACGTTATTCCGGTGAAGTGCCTAAAGCTTTAGCGGCCGGTGCAAGTGTATGTATGATGGGTAATATTTTTGCAGGATGTGATGAAAGTCCCAGTGCTACAGAATTGTATCGTGGGCGTAAATATAAAGTGTATCGTGGAATGGGATCTTTAGCTGCTATGCAGCAGGGCAGTAAAGAGAGATATTTTCAAGAATATGCTCAAAAAGCTGTACCTGAAGGTGTCGAGGGGCGTACAGCTTACAAGGGTTCTGCTGCGGATACAATATTTCAGTTTATGGGAGGTTTAAAGGCCGGGATGAGTTATTGCGGCTGTAAAACCATTGAAGAACTACAGGAGAAAGCCCAATTTATGAAAATTACAACCGCAGGTCTTAAAGAGAATCATCCGCATGATATACAAATTACTAAAGAAGCACCTAATTATAGTGCCGAATATTAGAACCTGAAGTTATTTTTGAAAATATTGATAAAAAAGGAGCTGTCTTATTAAGAAAACCAAGACAGCTCTATTTTTTACCCTTGTTTCACAAGCCAAAAATTGCTATAGCAAACTGATTACGGATGACGCAATCGGTAACAAAATGAGACCGGTTGCGCATCAACAAACCTAGGCTTCCAGGGCTTCTTTAAGGGTTTGCAGCACTTTTTTTTCAATTCTTGATACCTGTACTTGCGAGACGCCTATCTCTTTTGCGACCTCTGTTTGAGTCTTATCTTGAAAATATCGCATCCAAATAACCTGTCGTTCTTTAGGTTTAAGCCGCCCTATTATTTGTTTAAGAGCGATCAAATCTATCATTTCGTCGCCTTTTTCAGTATTAAGCTTGTCTATTAGGTATATTGGCCCGCTTTCTCCTTGATGGATAGTTGTATAAAGGGATTCTACCTCCATGCCGGATTCCATCGCTACTATTAAATCTTCCATGTTGGCTCCAACTTCATTGGCAAGCTCTGATAATGTTGGCTGGCGGCCTAAACGATTGGTTAAAGACTCTTGCATGTATCGCGCCTTACTTGCAAGCTCTTTCATAGGGCGTGAAACTTTTATCATGCCATCATCACGTAAAAAGCGTTTAATTTCTCCTATAATCATTGGTACGGCATACGTCGAAAACTTGACATCGTAGCTCATATCAAATTTTCGTATGCATTTAAGCAGGCCAATAGCACCTATTTGATAGAGGTCGTCAGGCTCGTAACCGCGGTTGGCAAACTTTTTTACCACTGACCAAATTAGGCCACTATTTTCTTTTATTATGAGTTCAGTTGCTTCCTCATTGCCTTGTTGAGCCTTTGTTATAAGTTCTAAAGTTTTAGTTTGCGCCATAGCTATAAATCCTTAGTTAGTTTCTTATACATTTCTACTGTGGTACCTTTGCCTAAGTCAGAAGTTACTGTCACAGTATCCATAAATTTTTCCATTACTGTAAAGCCCATTCCGGCGTGGTCTATCTCAGCCAGAGTAGTAAACATAGGCTCTCGGGCTTTACTAATGTTGGAAATGCCTACCCCATAGTCGGTAACAATAACATGAAGCTCGCCATTTTTTAGAGTCATTGTTAGCTCTATTTGACCTTCTCCATTTTTGTATCCGTGTATAACAGCATTGGTTACTGCTTCAGAAATAGCTGTTTTTATGTCAGTTAGGTCGTTAATATCCGGGTCAATTGGGGCTATAAATGCAGCTACTATTGTCCGTGCCAAAAATTCGTTTTGCGATTTGCTTTCCATTGATATAGAAATTTTATTGTCATGCCTGTTTGCTTCCGGTCTGTTTGTTTCTATTTCATTCATTGCACGCTCTCTCCCAACGCTTTTTCCGCATCTTCTACAGAAGCGTAACTATTAATAATCTTTGCCAATCCGGATATTTGGAATATTCTTTCTATACCGGGATTCATACCGGTTATAGCTACGGTGCCGCCTCGTTCTTGCGCATTTTTGTAACGGCCTATTATCATACCTATGCCGGAAGAATCCATAAACGTAACACGCGACAAATCAAAGATCATTTGTCGGCAATCCGTAGGCTCAAAAGCCCTGGCTATTTTCTCTTTAAGCCCTTTTGTAGTATGGTGGTCTATTTCGCCCTCAAGCTGTATGTAGAGAGCTTTACCTGAATGTTTATAGTGCATATCCTATTCCTTTCCAATATTGACAAATATTTCTAGTGCCTGTACATGATATATAAATATGAACTATAATGCAAGAGTATTGTGAAATTTTCATGGAGAAATTGAAAAAATATGATATACTACAAATCAGAGCAATATAGAATTACAAGAAAATGAAATGAGAAGAGAGGTCAATATCATGTTTGGAGGAAAAAAAACTGCTGCCCCGCAAGTAGAGGCACCCAATACGGTTATAGGCAAAGGAATTACCCTAGAATCCGCCTTGCTAACAGGTAAAGAATCTGTGCGTATAGATGGCGTTTTTTATGGAGATGTAGATTTGGAAGGCAGCCTCATTTTAGGCGACACAGGTACAATTGAAGGCAAAGTTCATGCAAAATATATTGTGGTGGCAGGAGTTGTTAGAGGAAATATCGAATGCGACACAGTATTGCATGTATCTCCAACAGCTAGAGTAAACGGAGATATTAAAACTAATGCCATCATAGTAGATGAAGGTGGACAACTTAATGGGCGTTATCAGGTTGGTGATGTTCCTGCTATGTCAACAAGTAGCGATGTTCAACCTTTGATAAGCACAAAAAATGGTGATAAATCATATCTGGACAAGTCCTTAGAGATTGTTGACAAACGAGACGGGAATAATGACAATAAAAAGCACTGATAAAAAAGTACAACCTCATTTTTATGGTGGCCAAGCTGTTATGGAAGGCGTTATGATGCGCGGCAAAACCCTTTATTCCATGGCAGTTAGAAAGCCTAACGGAGAAGTAACTGTAGTTACGCGCCCTATTAAAGAAAACGGAAAAGAATGGTCATTACTAAAGCTGCCTGTAATAAGAGGTATGGCAGCTTTTGTATCTTCCCTTTCGTTGGGCATGAAAACTTTAACAGAATCTGCTGAGATAGCAACAGAGGGCATTGAAGAAGAGCCATCACGTTTTGAACGCTTTTTGCAAGATAAATTTGGCGACAGATTAAATAAAATTCTTATGAATATAAGCATAGTTCTTGCAGTGGGCATAGCAATGCTCTTGTTTGTTTTGCTTCCCTTGTGGATAGGGGGAGCTTTAAACAACTGGCTGATAAATGGCCACCCCGGCTTGCTTGGTGTTATAGAGGGCCTTGTTAGGTTATTGATATTTTTAGCTTATGTTCTACTTATCTCACGTTCTAAAGACATACGTAGAGTTTTTGAATATCATGGGGCAGAACACAAGGCTATCAATGCCTACGAACAAAATGCAGAGCTTACGCCGGACAATGTTCAAACATATTCCAGGCTTCATAATCGTTGTGGCACCAGCTTTTTGCTGATAGTTATGTTTATTTCTATTTTAGTGTTTGCTTTTGTACGCACTCCTGACCCTTGGATTAGGCTGGCTTCGCGGTTAATACTTATCCCGGTGGTAGCGGGGCTTTCTTATGAAGTTATCCGTTGGGCAGGGCGCAGTAAAAGCGGATTGGTTAAAGTAATAAGCTTTCCCGGCCTATGCCTTCAACGGATCACTACTAGTGAGCCGGATAATTCTCAAACAGAAATTGCTATTACAGCCCTTAAAGCTGTATTGGAAGCAGAAAAAGCCGAAGCAAATCCGGTAGAAGAAGTTAAAGAAACCTTAGCTCATGACCATTAAAGAAGCTCTTGTTTTAGGCGATGTTCAAAACAGACATGAAAACTTGTGGCTATTAGAAAAAATTACCGGATTAACCTCTACGCAATTACGATTAGAAAATGAATATTTCACTTTAAGCCCGGAGGCTGTCCGGCAATATTTAGATATGCTGGAACAACGCCGCCGCCATGTACCATTACAATATATACTGGAAGATTGGGACTTCATGGGATTACCAATGAAGTGTCGCCCCGGTGTATTGATTCCTCGTAATGATACTGAGGTGCTGGCAAGTGAGGCTATTGATTTTTTACACAGACTTTTAGACAATGAAGCTCATCCAAGGGTCTTGGATCTTTGCACCGGAAGTGGTTGTATTGGGGTTGCCTTGGCATATTTTTGTTCGTCTGCATATATTACTATGACGGATATTAACCCCGATGCCTTAAAACTTTCCCAAGAAAATGCCACATTAAACGGAGTAAATGATAGAATCACATTTGTACAAGCTAATCTGTTTGAAGGAATTAATGATTCCTTTAGTTGTATTACAGCAAATCCACCGTATATACCTACTGCTGAAATTGCAAGCTTGCCCGAGGAAGTAAAAAAAGAGCCAATTTTAGCCCTAGACGGGGGCATTGATGGCTTGAGGTTTTATCGTAATATTATTTCGGAAAGTATGAAGCATTTGCAGCCGGGTGGAGGAATTTTTTTAGAAATTGGTAATACTCAAAAGGAAGCAGTGGAAGAGCTATTGTACAACCATGGCTTTAAAAATGTGAAAACTATCAAGGACATAGAAAACCGTGACCGAGTGGTACGGGCTTTAATTTGAAAGGGACTACAAATGTTTGACCGATTAACAGAGCTGGAAACAAAATTTGAAACTTTAACCGAGTCTATAAATGACCCGGAAGTAATAGCGGATCAAAACCAATGGCGCATTTTGATGAAAGAGCACAGTGATCTTTCTCCTATAATTGAAAGTTATAGAGATTACAAATCCACTGTACAAAATATAGAAGAAGCTAAAGAAATGTTGGAAGATGGCGACGATGACGAAATGCGCCAACTAGCAAAAGAAGAATTAAAAAGCAGCCAAGACAGACTGGAAGAAGTCACAAAAACATTAAAGCTTAGGTTGTTGCCTAAAGACCCTAATGACGATAAAAACGTAATAGTAGAAATTAGAGGTGGTGCCGGAGGTGACGAGGCAGCATTATTTGCCGCTACACTCTTCCGTATGTATGGGCACTATGCAGAGGGCAACCGCTGGAAAACAGAAATACTTAGTGCTAATGAAAGTGACATTGGCGGTTATAAAGAGATAGTTTTTATGATCCAAGGCAAAGGTGCGTATTCCCGGCTAAAATATGAAAGTGGCGTGCATCGTGTTCAGCGTATACCGGTTACAGAATCCGGCGGTCGTATCCATACCTCCACGGTGACGGTAGCAGTGTTACCGGAAGCTGAAGATGTTGACGTCCAACTAGATATGAATGATGTGCGGATAGATGTGTTCCGCTCATCAGGAAACGGCGGACAGAGTGTTAATACCACTGACTCTGCGGTGCGTGTGACTCATGCTCCTTCAGGTATAGTGATTTCCTGCCAGGATGAAAAATCGCAATTGAAAAATAAAGACAAAGCAATGAAGATTTTACGTGCAAAATTATATGATTTGGAACAGGCTAAGCAACAAGCTCAACTTTCAGCAGAACGCAGAAATCAGGTGGGCACCGGGGATCGTAGTGAGCGTATACGCACTTATAACTACCCTCAAAGCAGAGTAACAGATCATAGAATTTCCCTTACCCTTCATCGTTTAGAGGCTGTTTTGGACGGAGATCTAAATGAGATTGTTGATACCTTAGTTACAGCAGATCAAGCGAAAAAATTGGGAGCAGCAGGGTAATAAAAACAGGCAGGAATATCCTGCCTGTTTTTATTACCTTTTTTGGTTTAGCTTTTTTAGATTTAACTTCTTTTAACCCACAAGCCTAGTTGTTGATCATTAATTTGCCACTCTTTGCCGTACCCTTCCGGATCTTTTACAGCACCTTCAGATATATCATCTGCAAGCACTTCTGCGGCTATCATATCGCGGTTGCGTTCAAAAACATTTGTTAGGCGGTCATTTTTACTGTGCCTTACTACAATACGATCCATTACATCAAAGTCAGCTTCTTTACGCATAGTTTGCAGCTTGCTTACCAACTCGCGAACATAACCTTCCTCTATTAAATCTTCTGTCAGGTTAATATCCAATACCACACTAAGGTCACGATCTATTTGCACTGCAAAGCCTTCCCGTTGACCTACCTCTACCAAAACATCTTCCATTGTTAGTTCTACTGCCGTGTTATCCACGTTTAGATGCAAAGTGCCCTTTTTCAGTTGTTCCATATTTGCATTGGAATCAGCGTTCAAGGCTTCTGTGATTTTAGGAACCAGCTTTCCATATTTAGGGCCGAGTGTTCTCAATTGAGGCTTAAAGCGGTAAGCAGTGTACTCTTCTACAACACTGCTTGGAACAAACCTAACAGCTTTAACATTCAGCTCGTCCGCAATAATCTCAATGGTTTCAGGGCTGTCAACAGAACGACCGCTTTCTTCTTTTACTCCTACAATCATTTCAGATAAAGGCTGGCGATTTTTGATATTTACTGCATTACGGGCAGCACGCCCCAATACTACTACAGACAACACTTGATCCATTTCTTCTTCCAAAGTAGGATTGATCCAAGATAGTTCCGGCACCGGAAATTCACAAAGGTGTACACTTTCCGGTAGTGCCCGGCCTTCTGCTTTATCATTTAACCCGGTTATCAAATTTTGATACATTTGTTCCGCAATAAAAGGCACAAAGGGGGCGGATAATTTTGAGATAGTCATGAGCACATAATGCAAGGTCATATAGGCATTGATCTTGTCTTGTTCCATCCCGGCAGCCCAAAAACGTCCACGACAACGGCGAATATACCAGTTGCTTAATTCGTCAACAAACTGAGTCATTGCACGAGCGGGTTCAGTTAGTTCATATTTACCCAAGGATTCATCCACTTTTTTAATAAGGGAATGCAGGCGTGACAGCACCCAGCGATCCATTGTAGGAAGTTTATCATGTTCCAACTTATAGTTTGCAGGGTTAAAGCCGTCAATATTGGCGTACAGCACATAAAATGCATAAGTGTTCCATATAGTTCCCATAAACTTGCGCTGAGACTCTACCACCATATCATCAGAAAAACGAGTGCTTAACCAAGGGGCAGAGCTAATGAAGAAATACCAGCGCACTGCATCTGCCCCATGCCTTTTTAATGCCACCATAGGATCAATGACATTGCCCAAAGATTTGCTCATTTTTTTACCTTCTGCATCCTGTACATGCCCCATAACTATAACATTCTTATAAGGAGCCTTTTTAAACAGCAAAGTAGAAATAGCCAGCAAAGAATAAAACCATCCTCTGGTTTGGTCTACTGCCTCAGATATAAAATCTGCCGGGAAGTTTTCATTAAAAAGCTGCTTATTTTCAAATGGATAATGCCATTGGGCAAAAGGCATTGCACCGGAATCAAACCAACAATCAATGACCTCCGGGATTCTATGCATGTCCTTTCCGCATTCCGGGCAAGCCAAAATTACAGCATCTATATAAGGTTTGTGAAGCTCAATATTTTCCGGTACTGCTTGTGAGCCACCTTTGCCCATGCTTCTAAGTTCTTCTATACTTCCTATACAATGACGATGACCACAGCCTTCATTACATTCCCAAATAGGCAATGGGGTTCCCCAGTATCTTTCACGGCTTATGCTCCAGTCAATTACATTTTCTAAGAAATTACCAAAGCGGCCTGTTCGGATATTGTCCGGCAACCAATGGATTGTGTCATTGTTAGCAAGCAATTGATCACGCAGATCTGTCATTTTGATAAACCACGCATCACGAGCATAATAAAGCAACGCTGTATGGCATCGCCAGCAGTAGGGATAATTATGCGTATAATCAAAGGCTTTATAAAGTTGTCCGCTTTCTTTTAAAGCCTCAACAATTTTAGGGTCTGCATCTTTTACAAACATTCCTGCCCATGGGGTAACTGATTCTACAAAACAACCCTGCTCATCTACCAAATTAACAAAAGGCAAACCATATTTTTTACAAACACGGTTATCATCTTCACCAAAAGCGGGAGCCATGTGTACTATGCCTGTACCATCCGTAAGCGTGACGTAGGTATCTGCACTTACAGTACAATAATTGCTTTCAGCATCACTCACGCTTGAAGGAGCAAAGGAGAACAGGGGTTTATATGCTGTTCCTGCTAAATCTTTGCCTAATAGTGTTTCTACTATATTATAATCTTCTCCCAAAACTTGAGTTGCCAGAGCCTTGGCTAAAATAAATACTTCACCATTTTGATTAGCTTTAACATATTCCTCATTTGGGTTAACGCATAAAGAAACATTGGATGGTAAAGTCCAAGGGGTGGTTGTCCAAGCTAAAATATAAGTGTTTTCTTCATCTTTAACTTGAAATTTAACTATAGCAGAAGTTTCTGTTACATCTTTATATCCCTGAGAAACCTCGTGACTGGAAAGTGGAGTGCCGCAACGGGGACAATAAGGTACTACACGATATCCTTTATATATAAGCCCTTGCTTCCATATTTCAGAAAGTGCCCACCATACAGATTCTATATAGTTGTTGTTGTAGGTAACGTATGGATCCTCCATATCTGCCCAATAAGCTACACGCTCGCTCATTTCTTTCCATAGGCTTTCATAACCCCATACGCTTTCTTTACATTTTTGGATAAATGGCTCTATTCCATAGGTTTCTATCTCAGGCTTGCCGCTTATACCAAGCTGTTTTTCTACTTCTAGCTCTACAGGCAGGCCATGGGTGTCCCAGCCCGCTTTGCGCAAAATACGGTATCCCTTCATTGTTCGATATCTTGGAATGGCATCTTTTACTGCACGGGTTAAAACATGACCGATATGAGGTTTGCCATTTGCTGTTGGAGGCCCATCATAGAAGGTATAGATTGGCGCACTTTCTGACTTTTCTGTAATACTGCGTTCAAAGATTTTATTTTGCTTCCAAAAATCCAGTACCGGCTCTTCTCGTCCGGCAAAGTCATGACTGGTATCTACTTTTTGATACATTATCTTTGCCTCTCTTTCGACTTTACATTACCTTATTCGGGTCATTATACCTGTAGAAGGGTTAAGCTGTAAAGTTATAGAAAATTATCCGGAGGCCGTTAATTACGTTAAAATACGACAAAAATTATTCAATAAATACAAAACATTGTTTTTAATAACAAATAGCATTAAATTCCACTGAAAAATGCTAATGAAAATTTCTAATGAACCGATATATATATTGTAAGAGCAAAATGCAAAAGCAAGGCTAAGCAAAAAGCTCTACATAATATCTTTCCCTGGTAAAAACAGGGACACTTAGTTGCAAGGATGCAGCAGGTGCATATGGGGCAACCCCCCTAATACAAGGAGGAAATACACATGAGTGCAAACACAGTTGTAAGGACTAATGTTTTATCCCTTAACTCCCACCGTAATTTGGGAATGGTAGCAAGACAACAAGCTCAAGCTTCATCCA
>WQVX01000048.1 GCA_009785615.1 Defluviitaleaceae bacterium
ACCATTTGCTTTGCATTTAATGCCTTGGCTATTTCAATAATCATATTAAAATCTTCTGCGTTATCATTTAATCCGGGCAAGATAATAACTTTTAATGTAACTTGATCCGGAGTATTGGCGGCTTCATAGTATTTAACCAGGTTATCACATACCGTTTCAAAATTATCAACGCCTTTTACTTCTTTCCATGTTCCCGGAGTACCTGCATCAATGGAAGTCAATATATTTGACTGAGGATTAGCCTTTAGGTTAGCCCCTATATTTTCGTCAAATTTAATGCAGTTAGTTAACCAACAAGTAGTATTATCTCCAATAATATCAAAAACTCTTTGACGCAAAGGATGTACTGTTATTTCGCCCATTGCAACATCGTATAAAGGAGATTTGGCTAAAAATCCATTTTTTTGAGCATAGTCAACAGTATCAAAAGTCAACCTATATTGATCCATGTCTTCGTTTTTATCATATGTTCTGCGTTCGTCAAGTCTTTGACAGCAATATATACATTTGCTTTGGCAAGGAGAAGGCCCCATAGCAAATGAAATGTAATGTATTAAATTTTTAGCACGTCCGAATCGACGCCATTCACGTTCAACAAAGTCAGGGCAACCGCTACAAACTGCTGTAAATTTTCGTTCATTTGGTGGTGGGTCAATACCTTCTTTGGCAAAGTTGATGCTTTCCTCTACTATGTTATTGCGGCGTGTTATAAAGTTTTGCAATGTTTCTTCAGGAGATTCACATAAATCAACACATAACATCTCATCATCCGAAAAACAGCAAAACCTTGCATAATTACCTCTGCCATCTAAACGTCCATGTAACATAAAATAAAGATATTCCAGTGATACACAACTCTTATATTTCATCAAAATTACCATCCTTATCTTTTTGAATAAAACAAATTCAGCCTATTATACTATATACATTGTCACTACTCAATAAGAAATTTGAAGTATTGATGGGAAATATTCTCAAAAAAATAGACAGTTATATCCGCGATATTGTATGATATAGCCAAAAGCAAGTAGGCTATGCCTTCGTTAAGTGCTATGAAATTCGTCAGCTACCATCATTGTATTACCTTTGGTTAATATCACTTTTAATATTGGTATGACACAGCTTTATTACCTTGAATTTTAATTTTTTTAGTGTTATAATTTACCAGTTGCAAATTCAAGCGAAAAGAGTGTACTTATGAAAATTCTCCATTTATCTGACCTACATATAGGTAAAAATTTAGATAATATTTCCATGTTAGACGAGCAAAAACACGCTTTTGCACAAATTATAAATTACATAAAAGACCATAAACCTATTGTCATTATAATTGCAGGAGATGTTTATGACCGTGCAGTACCTTCTGTTGAAGCTGTGCGTGTTTTTGACGATTTTATTACAGAACTAGCAACACTAAAGGTAACTATTATGCTAGTTGCAGGCAACCATGATTCCCCGGAGCGCATTAGCTACGCAAGCCGCTTGTTATTTGACAAGGGGCTTTTTCTATGCGGAACATTTGACGGTGCTATCTCAAAAATCACACTTGCTGATGAATGCGGCGATGTGAATTTTTGGCTTTTACCTTTCATAAAACCATCATCACTTAGGGGTATATGTAATGAAACAGCAGAAACTTACGAAGATGCCGTAGCTGCTGTGCTTAACCAAGAAAATATTGATTATACAACCCGTAACATATTGATATCTCACCAATTTTACACAAAATCCGGGCACATGGCTGTGCGTTCAGAATCTGAACTTGACCCTGTTGGCGGCCTTGACGCTGTAGATATTTCGTTAATAGAAAATTTTGATTATGTTGCACTGGGGCATCTTCATGGGGCACAATCTGTAAGAATAGAACGTATACGCTACTGTGGGTCGCCCATTAAATATTCATTTTCTGAATGGCGGCAAAAAAAATCTGTCACTCTTGTTGAATTAAAGGAAAAAGGGAATCTAACCATAACAGCATTGCCCCTTATCCCAATCCATGATATGCGTGTTATAAAAGGTAAAATGGAGCATCTTATAAGTGCTGAAGTGGTGTCACAAGCAGATAGTAACGATTATATTTGGGCTACTCTCACCGATGAAGAAGAAATTATTGACCCAATGGAAAAACTTCGTAGGCATTACCCAAACATTTTAAAAATGGATTTTGATAATGCCAGAACCGGTGTTAATATAGGTGAAATAACAGCTTCCATTGAAACTATAGAAAAATTGCGGCCTTATGACCTTTTTGAAGAATTTTTTCTTAAAATGCAAGGATCTACCATGAATAAAGAACAATCTAAGATTGTACATGAACTACTGGAAAGGACTATCCGGTCATGAAGCCAATAAAACTTACCATGAACGCCTTTGGCTCATATGCCAGCCAACAAGTATTAGAATTTGACAAGTTAGGAACAAGTGGAATCTATCTTATTTCCGGTGTAACAGGTGCAGGAAAGACTACAATTTTTGATGCTATATCATTTGCATTATATGGTGTGGCAAGTGGCGCAAAATTTAAAGGTGACGATTCTAAGGGTGGCGGTCGCAATGAATATTCTACATTAAGAAGCGATTTTATCGCTGGTGATGATAAAAAATCAAAAACCTTTGTAGAGTTAAATTTTTTATGTAGAAATAACCACTATACAATAAACCGCATTATAAAAAAAACCGGACAAGATGTTACTTTGACCTTGCCGGACGGCAGTGCTATTAGTGGCGATAGAAATGTAAAGCCCAAAATTTCTGAGATAATTGGCCTTGATAGGGAACAATTTGCTCAAATAGTTATGATAGCACAAAATGATTTTTTAAGATTTTTGCAAAGTGGAACAGATGAGAGAAAAAAAATACTGCGTCATATTTTTGGTACAGAAGCTTTTAAAGATTTCCAAGATCTGCTTAAAAACCGTATAAAAGAGGAAAATGAAAAACGAAATTTTATTTTGCGTGACTTTGATCGACACGAAGTTGATGTTTACAAAAGAGATGAACAATTTAACGAGTGGGAAAATCAACTTAAAACACATAAAATTAATCTTGCAGAAACAGAAAGCCGGATTGAAAAATATGATAAGCAAAAGCAATCTCTTTCTGCTGCAAAGGTAGCCGCAGAGGAATTATATAAAAGATTTGCCTCCCTTACAAAATGCCGGCATGAACTTGAACAACATGCCTTAAAAGCTGATGAAACAGAAGAACTCAAAAAACGTATAATCCGCGGAGAAGTTGCCCTTCGTAATATAAAACCGCTTGCTGATGAATTTAAAAAAGCAATTGCTAATTACGACTCAGCTTTTTCTGATTTGGCAAAGGCTAAAGAACAAGAGGTAGCTTCAAAAAGTGAATTGGAAGAGATAAAGAAATCTCTGGATTCTCTACCACCCCTTAATGCTGCACAAGACGCATTTGCCAAATTATCAAAGGAATGGGATGTCGCTTATACAAAATTAAAGACATTAACAACATTGCAGACCGTATGCGACACCATAATTACGAAACAAAACTTTTTAGCAGTAACCATGTCAGACTTGCAGACAGCACTTGATTTATTAAAAAATCTTCCTTCATTAGCAGACTACCAAGCTAATCTTGATAATATCAAAAATGAACTGGATATCCTTGGCGAAAAACAAGCTAAACTGGCAACATATCAAAAAGATCTTGTTATTATAAATAATAAACAAGCTGAGTTATCGAATTTGCAACAAGAATTTACAACAGTTAATTCCAATTTTCAGAAAGCTAACGAAAAATTTCAATCATTAGAGGAAGCGTTTTTACAAAATCAAGCCGGAATTATTGCTGATACTTTAGTTGAAGATAGTCCTTGTCCCGTTTGCGGCTCATTAACTCACCCTTATCCGGCAAAATTACCAAATGACAGTATCACAGAGCAAGACCTAAAAAAAGCAAAATCAGCAAAGGATAAGGCTGGAGTAGCAAGAGAAGCAAAATCAACTGAGTGCAATGTTCTTAAAGCAGAAATTGAAACATTGTCCAACAGTCTTATTAATAATGTGGTGCATTTTATCCCCGATGCTACCCTTGAAACAATGCAGATAACACTATCAAAATTGCTGGAATCCACCGAATCATCATCAAAAATTGCTTCCGAAAAAAAGATATCCACTGAGAAATCTCTACTTAAAATTAAAACTCAGTCAGAGACTGCCACTAGCAAGCGAGATGATTTAACTCCAAAAGTTGCATCTCTTAAAAGTGAAATAGATACCCTCACAAATCGCTTTTTGCAAGATTTTTCAGAAATATGCCATTTTGTAACATGGGAAGATTCAAGCCAAGAACTTCCTAAAATGATATCCTTAGCACATAATGAAATGCAAAATCTGTCATCCAAAAAAGATATAGAAAAAAATGCGTTAGAAAAACTTGAAAAAGACCGGGCTGAACTCACTAAGCGCGAAACAGATGCTCAAACCGCAGAGGCGTCTGCACGGACTCTTTTAGCAGAACGTACTATCAACGAGCAAAAAATGTTAAATCTTCGAGACAAAACGCAATCATCATACAATACTGCCCTGCAAATAAATAAGTTTGCCGATGAATCCGAATATAATTCCGCACTCATAACAGAAGAAGATCTGGCAAAATTAAAAAATCATCTGCTGGATTATGAAAAAAAAGGAGAACAACTCGCCCGTGACATTACTAGGTTAAAAGAAGAAATTGCCAATAAAGAGCAACCTAATCCGGAAAGCATTCAAAATCAATTGGATACAGCGACTACCGAACATCAAATCCTAAACGATAAACGTGACGAAATAAACAAACACATAGCCAAAATTACAGATGTGTTTGAAGAGCTTAGCAAAGCTGCTTTAAATTTTGAAAAGATAGAAAAAAACTGTGCAGATTTAAAACAGCTATCGGATACTGCAAACGGAAAATTAGATTTTGAAACCTACGCGCAGCAAGCTTATTTTGAACGAGTTGTTAGAGCTGCAAATTTACGCTTAAAACTTATGAGCCAAAACAGATACACATTGCATAGAAAAACGGATAGTGACGATGCTCGTAAACGTGCAGGGCTTGAGTTGGAAGTATTGGATGCCCACACCGGCAAGGCACGGACTGCAAATAGCCTTTCGGGTGGTGAATCATTTATGGCTTCATTATCACTTGCTCTTGGTTTATCTGATATTGTACAGCAGGCTTCCGGCTGTATCCGCTTAGATGCTATGTTTATTGATGAAGGTTTTGGCTCACTTGATACCGAAACCTTAGAACTTGCAATCCGAACTTTGTCAGAAATGGCCGGGAAAGAACGTATAATCGGCATTGTCTCTCATGTCACAGAACTAAGAGAGCGGATTGATAAACAGGTGCAAATAAAGAAAACGCCTTCCGGTAGTCAAATATTTTTGGATATATAAAAATTATGGAAAAATATTTTGAATATAGCGAAAAGGAACTGGCACATCTCCGCAAGAGGGATAAAAAGCTCAGTGTGCTCATTGATCGCATTGGCATAATAAAGCGCAAAGTAAATCCCGATCTGTTTTCTGCTCTTGTAGAAAGCGTTATTGGTCAACAGATTTCCGGCAAAGCGGCAGCTACAGTTTGCAGCAAGTTAAATGAAATCTGTGGTATGGATTCTCATAAACTTTATGCTATGTCCTTGGAAAAAATCCAATCTTGCGGCATGTCTATGCGTAAGGCCGGGTACATCAAGAACATTGCTGAGACCGCTGTTAGCAAAACCATAGACTTTGATGAGCTTCCACAAAAGAATGATGATGAAATTATTGAAATTCTCACTTCCATAAAAGGGGTTGGACTTTGGACAGCAGAGATGTTGCTCATTTTTTCACTAATGCGTCCTAATGTGGTAAGTTATGGTGACTTGGCAATACGTCGGGGTATGATGCAGTTGTACAACTTAAAAGAATTACCAAAAGAGCGTTTTCTGCGATATGCCAAACGGTATGCACCATATGGTTCAGTAGCGTCACTTTATTTGTGGGAAATGTCCCATGTAGATGAAATATAGATATTTAAGATGAATTAAACAGATTTGAGCAGAGAAGGAGAATTTGGATGAAAAACGAACGAATTTTTAAAATGACATTTGCAAGTATCTATCCCCTATACATTCAAAAAGCAGAGCGTAAAGGGCGCACTAAATATGAGGTAGACACTATCATTTACCGGCTGACCGGTTATGATGAGGCAGGACTTATGTCACAAATTAATAATGAAGTTGACCTTGAAACCTTCTTTGCAGACGCGCCGCAAATCAACCCTAATACGTCTCAAATAAAAGGGGTAATTTGTGGCGTTCGTGTAGAAGAAATCGAAGATCCACTCATGCAAAAAATCCGCTGGATGGATAAACTTATTGATGAATTGGCAAAAGGTAAATCAATGGAGAAAATTTTAAAGGATTAATTTCTTTGATTACAAAAGGATGGTATTGTGTATGAAGCTATTTATCAATGATTGGGATGGAAACAGAGATACATTTGTTATTGGCACAGAGGAAAACAGGGAATATTCAGTAAATAAATGGATAACAACCAAAGAGGGTAAGCGAATTTATTTAGCTTCAGTATATGTTTATGATGAATTTGTTATGTTCTTTTACATTTACGTGATAGATATGATGCGTGAATATATAGAGCACACTACTTATGAAATGCCTAAAACTAACCGTGATTGGGCGCAACAATCCGGAGGTAGGAGTTATTTTAGTTCGTTTGAATATGAAGTGAATCATTTAAAAAGCAAGCAAGGCAGTAGCGGAGGCTGTCTGCCAACACAGATGCCGGATAATATTCCAGCAGAAAAAATGGATGAATTAACCAAAATGCATTACGAAGAGTACGATTATCTGCTTGGCCTTATGAAAGGAAGGCTACCAACAGAACTTAAAGGGGTTACACTTGCTTTTAGAAAGGATTGTTACGCCTTTGATGAGCCTATAAATGAGATAAAAAATTTTGCTGTTTTTCCAAATAGCTATGAAGCATCTTACCATTTCATTGATAAAACATTTACTATGCCTTTTGGAAATAGCAATATTAAAATTGAATATCCTGTAGGGAATACTCAGAGCTATGTAATTCTTCGGGAATTGAAGGTTTATGATATGCTGGATACTTTTGAAGAACAGTATGAGGAATTTGAAAAGGCTCATAAAAATGCTTTACAAGATTTAGAAAAAAGAGAAAATCCTGTTAATGAAGATGTTATAAGCATGGATGATTTGCGGACGTTTTACGATAAGAGACTGTTACTTCTTTCATATCTTGCACCGGAAGAGCATCGGTCTTATGATTTTTATTTAAAGGAATATCTTGATGCCGTGGTTGATAATAGTCCTAGCAGTTCAGGCCGGATTTGGTTTTACAACATTGATGTAGATGATAGGTTGGAGAATGGGCTTTATAAACACAATGCAGTTCTATGCGAAATGAATGAAAAGCCAAAAGCTGAGTATGAGATTACTTTGATGTGGGCTATTGACTCTGTTCAGCATGAGCGTAAGGCGGTTTTTGAGATGAAAATCTGAGAGAATTACCCGCCGTCTTTGTGTGTGTTCATTGTATTACAAGTGGAAACAGAGTATAATACCTATTGCTATAACAACAGGCTTCCTTTGCTTGTTGTTTCACATTGAGTTGCATTTTATATAGTTGGAGCAGAGCCGTGAAAAATAATTTTGAAATATTTTTCGACAACAAAATATTTTTTTATGTTGTATTATTAATCGGTCTTATTTTGCGCT
This sequence comes from Defluviitaleaceae bacterium, assembly GCA_009785615.1. Taxonomy (GTDB): domain Bacteria; phylum Bacillota; class Clostridia; order Lachnospirales; family WQUN01; genus WQVX01. Next base: position 7,757 of record WQVX01000048.1, read on the forward strand.
ATTTTCCTTTTGGATTTCAATATTTTGCTGTTGCCGACGATTATAGTCAACTGGGGATGTATTCGTTATTTCAGGAAAATATTTGGAGTAATGTTGTTGCTCCCTTTTACTTATATGCCTTACGCCCTTTAGCAGGACTTACTGATGCATTTATAATCTCAAGATTTTGGGGCAACTTGTCAATCATATTACTAATAATGATGCTGATACATTTTACTTCTTTGTATCTGCTGGAATGGATTTTAGAAAAAAGCGGGATTGCATGGGGTCGTGTAGCTTGCATTGTATTAGCCTTTTATCCGACAACTGAGTCTGTATATTGGATTTCTGCTTCTTCAAGGATCGTTGTATCAGCATTTTTTGCTGTTTTAGCAGTGTATGCAATGCTAAAATTCATATATAAAGAAAATGCATATAAACTGTGGCTTGTTGTAGCCTTAATATGTGGAATCCTTGCACAAGGATATTATGAGCAAGGAATTATATTTTCTTTTGTTCTTACTTTTGGAATATTATTTACTCATCGACAGGCTATACAAAAGAAAATAATATTTGCTTGGCCTTTTGTTAATCTGATTATAATTGCAATTCACTATTTGATTTTTTGGAACGTAGGATTAACAGCAGTAAGAACGCAAGCCCCTCAGCGCGGATTATTTGAACAAATTGCCCTTGTATTTGGACGAATTTATAATGTTTATATCACAGAGCATTTTAGACTTTTACGATATACCATTCGAGTTGGTATAATGGAACTATTTAGCTACCATATATTTTTATTTATTTCAGTATTAATAATATCTTTGTTGCTGGCATTGTTTCTTTTTTTTCAATCAGATATTGCATATGGGAGCTATGAAAAATATAAAAGAAATATAAAGCCTTTGTGGTATTCTTTTTTGGCAGGGCTTGTATTGTTTGCCTGTACATTTTCAATATTTTTTCTAGTAGAATCTTCTTTTGTGTATTTACGAAGTTTATTTTTCCCTACCATAGGCATGGCACTTTTAGCACAAATTATATGGAAATTACTAAAATGGACTCAAATAAAAGCTATTAAATCAGCAATAGCTTTTGGGTGTGTGTTTATATTAATAAGTGCAAGTATTCTTGAAGTTAAAGGATATCGTGATGTAGAACGATACGACCATATAATTGTCAATAACTTGATAAAGGAGTTAAATTACCTTGAAGTTGAAAGCGATCAGGTAGTTTGGCTGTTTAACGTGCGTTGGATTTATAGCCCTGTTATTGCTCCGCATATTACAAGCCCTCTTCGCCTAACTGCATTTTTGGAAGGATATACACAAACTCTGTCAGGTCAATTTGATCAGCCCCTTATTATGCCGGTTTTGCACCATTGGAATACTGCCGGCGTATTAGCACTTAACAACGCACATCCACCTGTTATATCAACGCTAAACAATAGAGAAAACGCCTTGGATTTAAAAATTGACATATTATTAGGATTAGATTACGATCTGAATATTAGGATCCTTGATTACGTAGAAGGCATATTATATTTTAGAGATACAGGAGCAGTTTTCGGACGCTTAGATATGATAAATGGTGGGGAGTTCACAATTTGGTAACTATAATCATTCCTGTGCTTAACGAAGCTGATGTAATAAAAATAACAGCTAATAAAGTAACAGAAGCATTTTTAAGGGAAAATATTGATTTTGAACTGTTATTTATAGATGATGGCTCTACTGATAACACATGGCAGATTATCGAAGAAATTGTACAGCAATCTGAATATATCTTGGGAATAAAATTAAGCCGCAATTTTGGCAAAGAAGGTGCCATTTTTGCGGGATTAGATCATAGCCAAAAGGATTGTGTGATTATCATGGATGGGGATCTTCAGCATCCCCCGGAAGTAGCTGTGCAAATGTATAAATTATGGGTCACAGGAAACTATCAAATTGTAGAAGCAGTAAAAAAGGAAAGGCAAAGAGAATCAGCAATTCAGCGTTTAGGAGCTAAGTTTTATTACTCTGCGCTAAAGCGTCTATCAGGTATAGCATTAGAAAACGCCTCAGATTTTAAATTATTGGATAAACAAGTAGTGGATGTTTTAACAAAAATGCCGGAGCGTCATACATTTTTTAGAGCTATGACAGGATGGACAGGATATTCTACAATGTATTTGCCTTATGATGTTGCAGACCGAGTAGGCGGAACTACTAAATTTAATGCGATGAAATTATTTAAGTTAGCAATAGATTCCATTGCTTCATATTCATCATTGCCCTTACATGGAGTTACGCTGATTGGCGTTGTTTTTTGTGTTTTTTCTGTAATTATGGCAGCGCATACTTTATATAGATTCTTACTGGGGCACTCTTTAGAAGGTTTTACAACAGTTATTCTCTTGCTTCTTTTGATTGGTGGTATTTTAATGCTAAGCCTTGGAACAATTGGTATTTATATTGCAAAGATATATAACGAAATCAAAAGTCGCCCGCGATATATTATTGCAAAGAAGGCAGAAAATTCTTATAGTGGCAAATAGGCTTTTACTCTCCAAGAGATCTATTGTAAATGGAAGCGATTTAGGATAAAATTCATAGGCAATATTACAGTGACATCTATTACTAATACTATTTTTTGGTTAGTTCCTATCAACTTATATAAAAATGGTATAAATTGGATTTAAAAAGGATGAAACACTTATGGTAAAAATAGCAATTTTGGGATACGGCATTGTAGGCTCCGGCATTATGCAGGTGCTCGAGCAAAATCGAGTCCATATAGAAAAGAAAGCCGGATGTGCTGTTGAAGTTAAACGAGTGTTGGATAAGCGAGATCTTTCCAAGGAATTGCCTTCTATATATACAAACGATTTTGAAACCATTCTGAATGATGATGAAATACAAATAGTAGCAGAAGTCATGGGAGGGTTATATCCTGCCTATGATTTTGTTAAACAGGCATTACTACGAGGTAAACACGTTTGTACATCTAATAAAGAGCTAGTTATCAAACATGGTGCTGAACTTCTGTCTATTGCAGAGGAAAAAGATCTAAACTTTATGTTTGAAGCAAGTGTTGGAGGCGGGATACCTGTAGTACGCCCCCTCAATACTGCCTTAACTACTGACGAAATTGTTGCAATATCAGGCATTTTAAACGGAACATCTAATTATGTACTTACTCAAATGAGCAACTTGGGTAAATCTTACGATGAAGCATTGGCTGAAGCTCAACATTTAGGTTATGCAGAAAAAGATCCAACTGCTGATGTTGGAGGATTTGATGCCTGCCGAAAACTTGCTATTTTAATGTCTTTGGCCACAGGTAAGCAGGTAGATTTTGAGGAGATTTTAACCGAAGGTATTCAAAATATAAATCAAATTGATTTTGCTTTTGCCCGTGCTTTTGGTTTCACTATAAAACATATGATAGATGGACGGATAACTCCTTCAGGTGTTTCAGCAAGGGCTGTTCCAATGCTAGTACATCAGAGTAGTCCAATTGCTGCCGTAACAGGAGTATTTAATGGCGTAATGGTTCAAGCAAAAGCTACAGACAGTGTTATGTTTTATGGTCGTGGAGCCGGAAAATTTCCTACTGCCGGAGCAGTAGTTACAGATATTGTGGATATTGCTAAGCATCTTCATAGGCATATTCAATTTTCTTGGTCATCAGAAAAAATTGATATTTTACCATTTGATAGCTACAAAACTCGTAAACTTGTACGGCTTCGCGAAAATAAAACTGAAAATTTCCATATGGCTATCCCTGCCTATCCTGGGCAGATAGCTTGGCTTACTCAATCAGAAACGGATAAATCTACAAAAGACAGCCTTAAAGGTTTAAATGTAGAACGAATTCTAAGAGTCTATGAGCCTATGGAGACGGTATATGATCAAAACAATTAAAATAAAAGTGCCTGCTACTACAGCTAATTTGGGTCCGGGTTTTGATTGTATAGGTATGGCACTTTCCATATATAATTATTTAGAGATACAAGAAGGAACTTTAAACGGCGAGTCTTTTGTCATTTTTGGTAATAAAAGAACTCCTACAGATGAAAATAACCTCATATACAAAACTATAGTTAGTTTTTATTGCAATGTAGGCAAAAAACTACCTCCTATAACTATGAGGCAGAGAGATTATATACCAATGGCTCGCGGATTGGGTAGCAGTGCAGCTTGTGTAGTCGCAGGGCTAATGGCTGCTAATGCGTTGTCCGGTATTGGATTATCAAGGGAAGAACTTATCCAAATGGGAGCACAAATTGAAGGCCACCCGGACAATTCTACTCCTGCTTTTGTAGGTGGGCTGACAGTGGGTATAATGACAGAACAACGCTTGGAATATATTAGCATACCTTGTCAAAGTTGGCAAACATTACGTTTTGCCTTAATGATACCGGAATTCGAACTTTCTACGGAGAAGGCTCGTACAATACTTCCTTTTGCCTACTCTCGTCAGGATGTTGTACATAATACTTCCCGTACTGCTTTATTAATAGCAGCACTTATGTCCGGAGATTTTGAAAAGTTGTCCTATGCCTTGGATGACCGTATTCATCAACCCTATCGTATACCATTAGTGCCGGACATGGATGTAATATTTAAACAAGCAAAAAAAATGGGCGCATACAACACTTATCTAAGTGGAGCAGGTCCGGCTTTAATTGCCATTACAGAGGATGCCAATTTTGTAGAACGAATGTTGGGGTTTTTGAGCGATTTATCCAACAAATGGACAATAGGCTGGGTTTCTCCCGACTTTACAGGTGCAACAAATGAAGGGTGATTATTTGTGTTAATAATACAAAAATATGGCGGTTCTTCAGTAGCTAACGCCGAATGTATAATGAGAGTTGCAAACAAAATTGTAAATACTTTCAGTAATGGTAATAAAGTAGTAGTAGTGTTATCTGCTCAAGGAGATACTACAGATTCCCTTACAGTAAAAGCTCGTGAAATTAATGATAAGGCCAGCAGAAGAGAAATGGATATGTTGCTGTCTACCGGTGAGCAACAATCTGTGGCTTTAATGGCTATGGCTATCCATAAATTGGGGTACCCTGCAATATCATTGACAGCGGCTCAGGTTGGCATTCATTCTTCATCTGATTATGGTAGTGCCCGCATTAAAAATATTGATACCAGTCGTATTCTATCCGAGCTTGAACGTAATAATATTGTATTGATAGCCGGATTTCAAGGAATTAATCGTTATGGAGATGTAACTACTTTGGGTCGTGGAGCTTCTGACACTACTGCTGTAGCTCTTGCCGCAGTGCTTGGTGCAGATTTATGCGAAATCTACACAGATGTAGATGGAGTTTATACTGCTGACCCCAGGATTGTAAAAAATGCTGTTAAACTTAATGAAATAACCTATGAAGAAATGCTGGAATTAGCTTCTTTAGGAGCAAAGGTCTTGCACAATAGGGCAGTAGAAATGGCCAAACGTTATAGGGTTAAGCTTGTTGTGCGCTCAAGCATAACCGAAGAGGAAGGTACGCTGATAAGAGAGGAAGTGCCGAATATGGAAAAGTTATTTGTAAGCGGCATTGCAGTGGATGATGAAATTGCTCGTATAGCTGTTGTAGGCATAGAAGATCGGCCGGGTATGGCCTATCAAGTCTTTTCTTTGCTGGCTAAGGAAAAAATATCTGTAGATCTTATTCTTCAATCAATCGGCCGTAATTCTACTAAAGATATTAGCTTTACTATCCATAAAGATAATTTGGCTCGTGCCATGGAGTTAATAGAAGCTCATAGAGATGTTCTTGGCTTTGATATGTTAAGCCTTGATGACAATATTGCAAAACTCTCAATAGTTGGTGCAGGTATGGCCTCCAATTCCGGAGTAGCTTGTATGATGTTTGAGGCTCTTTATGATTGTGGCGTTAATATAAATATGATATCAACTTCGGAGATAAAAATTTCTGTTTTAATTGAAAAAAAATATATAGAAAAAGCATTGACATCTGTTCACGATAAATTTGTAAGTAAACAAATTGAATTTAACAAGGGAGGCAAACAATTAATATGAGAAATATCGCTCTTGTAGGTGCCTCCGGAATGGTTGGACAAACATTTTTACAAGTTATTAAAGAGTATGTTGATGAAGGAAAACTAGCTTTTGAAAACTTGTACCTTTTTGCTTCTGCACGTTCTGCGGGTAAAACAGTAGATTTTAATGGGAAAGAGCTTGTTATAGAAGAGTTAACACCTCAATCTTTTGATCGTGAAATTGATATAGCATTATTTTCTGCCGGTGGAAGTGTCTCCAAAGAATATGCCTCTATTGCTGCAAAAAAGGGATGTATTGTAATAGATAACAGCTCTGCTTGGCGTACAGACCCGGAAGTGCCTCTGGTTATCCCGGAGGTTAATTCAGAGGATATTAAAAACCATAATGGGATAATTGCTAATCCTAATTGCTCTACAATTCAAGCAGTGGTAGCACTGGCTCCATTGCATAAAGCATACAATATTCAACGGATCATCTATACTACATTTCAATCTGTATCCGGTGCCGGGCAAAAAGGAATTTTGGATTTAGAACGGACTGCTAAAGGCGAAAGTCCTCAGCACTTCCCCTACCCTATTGCAGGCAACTGCATCCCCCATATAGATGCTTTTGGAAATGATGGATATACTTTTGAAGAATTGAAAATGATAAACGAGACTAAAAAAATACTTCATGCCCCTAAAATCAAAATTACTGCAACTACTGTAAGAGTGCCTGTGACTGTAGGACATAGCGAGTCTATTAATGTAACCTTTGAAAAACCCTATGATTTGGTAGATCTGCGCCGCATTTTAGAGGAATCTCCCGGAATTGTAGTACAAGATGATGCAGAAAATAAAATATATCCTACTCCACGAGAAACAGCAGGTACAGATTCGGTATATGTAGGACGTATACGTAGAGATTTTAGTGCTGAAAACAGCCTTAACTTGTGGGTTGTAGCGGACAATGTACGCAAAGGCGCAGCCACTAATGCAATACAGATTGCTGTAGAAATACTTAAATTGACAGGCTAAGGGGAATATGCGTTGAGATTCTTAAAGTTGGAAAATTGTAAAACCGGTATGGTTATTGGAAAAGACGTCTATGGAAACAGTGGCGTTCTTTTAATCCGCAAGGGAAATCCATTAAAACAGAGGCACATTGATTCGCTTACAAGGTTTGGATACCCGGGTATATATATTGATGACGAAATTTCAAAAGGCATTGACATACCGGATGTAATAGACGCTATTACACGAAATCGGGCAAGCGTTGCTGTACAAGGATTGTTTGCCGGTTCAAAATTTTCCGGGGTTATAAATACTGTGCCCATGTTTAGGGATATAGAACGCATACTTGAAGATATAGTAAGTCAAATAATTGCAAATAAAAGTATCGTTTTTAATATGATATCCCTTAAAACTTTTGATTGCTATACTTATCAACATTGTGTAGATGTAGGGTTGCTAAGTATTATTTTGGGCAAAGAGCTTAAAATGAAAAAGAGTGCATTGGTTGAACTTGGCAAAGCAGCATTATTTCATGATATAGGGAAGATGTTTATTTCAAAAAACATATTAAGCAAAGTAAGCCAATTGTCTTTTGAAGAATATGAAGAAATAAAAAAACATCCGCAACTTGGCTACGATTGTCTTATGAATGAGCTAAGCCAGTCTCATGATGTATGCACAGGAGCTTTACATCATCATGAAAAATACGAAGGCAGTGGTTATCCGAACCTTGCAAGTGGTGATAGTATTCCCCTTTTTGCCAGGATTATTGCTGTTGCAGATACTTATGATTCTATTACCACAAACAGAATTTACAAGGACTCTACGATTGCTTCAGAGGCATATGAATATATAATGGGCAATGTAAAAACCCATTTTGACCCCAAAGTAGTTGAAGTTTTTGTTCGCAGAATACCTCCTTTCCCTGTAGGCAGTGGGGTATTACTTTCTAATGGAATAAAAGTTATTGTGGTTCAAAACAGACCCAATATTATGATGCGTCCATTAGTTAAAGTAATAAAAGAAACAGAATCTGATACAGACGAATATATTGATTTAGCGTTGGATGAAACTGCTCTTTCTACCACAATCGTAAAAACTTTATAACTGAAGATATTAAAAGTGAAATACAAAAAGCAATTAACATAATTACTGCAATTAATATTGCAAAATCATAAGAGGCTGATATTACTTGATTGAAAAACTCTCTTTCCATTGCCCGACTTCCTATCACTGCTGTAGGCACTGTTACATATGAAGTTATAAATAGACAAATTGCCCCCGCCATCACAGCTTGTAAGCATTTTGCCACCAGATAGGGGGCAATTTTTATATCAATGTTTCTAATAAAATGGGCTGTTTGGCCATGAACTGATAATCCGCCAAAAGATATCAATGCTGCTGTAGCTGATAGTGTTGTAGGGTTAGGCAAGCTTCCTTGTGAGATCATTTTTGCTCCGTTTGCTACTTCCAAAATACCTGCAACAAATCCCGTTAGCCATGGAATACCGGTTAATTTATTTAGTGATTCAAATAATCCACTAATTTCCAAAGCTTTAATTAGCACACAAAAAACTATAATATATCCGCCTATTAATACCATTGATTCCATAGCATTTTTTATGCTTGTTCCTAAAGCTTGGCCAAATCCTTTGTAATGGTCTTGCCTGAAAGTCAAAAGCTCTTTAAATGCTAATTTTAAACTGCTTTCCATATGTTTTTGATTTATTGTAGAGACTTCAGAAGTTTTGCTGAAGAATCGTAGGACAAGCCCCATTACTATAGCAGCAGTTATGTGAGAAATAAGCAAAATATACCCTGATTTTGTGCTTCCAAAAAGACTTGTGCCTATAAACCCTACTATAAAGAGTGGGCCGGCATTATTACTAAACGCTATCAATCGTTGAGCTTCTTGCTGTTGAATTTTTCCTGTTTCACGCAAATAAGCTACTGCCTTAGCACCCATAGGATAACCCGAAGTAAAGCCGGATAAAAGGGCATAAGCTCCTGACCCCGGTATCTTGAACAATGGCACCATTATTGGTGCTGTTAATGCTCCCAAAAAATGAATAAACCCTAACCCGGCCAATAAATTTGCCCCAACAACAAAGGGCAACAAGGAAGGTAATACTTGATTAAACCATAATAAAAGCCCATCTTTAGCAGCAGTTATCATATCAGTAGGATGCATTATTAAGTAAATGTTGAATAGAACAACTAAGCTTGGTATAATTATAATGAAAATTGCCGGATACTTTTTCCTCATATAATTTCCTCCTAAACAGTCTGTTCATTATTTCAACCTATGATAGTAGGGGATTTGCTATACCAATATTAGTGGGAGGGGTTTACAAGAATGGATAGAAAAAAAGGAAAAGTTATACCCCTGGATCCTGCTCTTAGGAGGCAACAGCAAAAACGCAGACCAAGACCAAGAAGTGATAATGTTACAAGAAATGCACCCAAAAGGAAAAACACCGGACTACAAACGGGAAGTATACAAGAATATAAGCGCGCAAAGTCGATCAATCGTTCTACTGCCTTTGTGGCGGGTCTTTTTTTTCTGTTTGTGCTGATTTATCTTATTCAGACTCTTTTTATTTTTTTTAATACGCCGGAAATACCTGTAGAAATGGTACAACTGGGAAGCATTAGTGCTCCCGTTATAATAGAAGGTATTATAATTAGAGATGAGACTGTGTATACCGCCAATCGTAACGGTTTTGTGCAATTTTATGTAAATAATTTTAGCCGAGTTAGGCCACAAGAACGTGTGGCTAGTATTCAAAATATAGGAGCTGTTACTCATATACGTGAGTATATTTCTAATGCTGAAGAAAATATTTTGGGAACTATACGTGGCAACCAGTCTGCTGCTGACCCAAATATCCAGCGAATAAATACACAAATTAGAAATTTGATGGATCAGAGATTAAGCAGAAATATCCGGCTTAATATGGCAGAAGTGTATGCTTTAAGGGATACTATTGTGCAACATGTTGATATCCGCAATCAAATGATTTTTAACAATTTGGAATCAAACGCATGGGCAGAACAAAATATAAATTACCGGTTTCTTAATGACCAATTGGATGCAAATCTTTCTTATATAAGAATCAACAATGGCGGAATTATGACATCAATTGTAGATGGTTTTGAAAATTATTTGACATTTGATAACATGTACTATTTAACTCGTGAAGAAACCCGCCAAAATGTAGACTTTGATCAAATTTTCCATAGACGAGAGATAGCGTTTGGAGATGATGCTTTTAAAATAGTAAATAGCAATCGCTGGTATATAGCTGCCTACATCCCTAATGAGCTTGTTGAAAACTTTGAAACCGGCGACATGTATAATATTTTTATAGAAGGTCGTCGTGAACCTCTTGATGTACATATACATCATATGGTTCCCGGTATTCAAGAAACCTTTGTGATTTTTAGATCTACCAGATATATGCTTGATTTTTTAGAAACCAGGAGTATTTTTTTTAGAACTACGGATGTACTTCAACGTGGTTTAATGGTAGCTAACACAGCCATTATAGAGCGCGAATATTTAATGATACCTTTACCTGCTATCCACGAAGGGAACCGAGAGTATGTTATACTGGTTAATGATAGCGGAGACCGGCAAATTCATGTTGTTGTAACGGATTCTGATGATTATTATGCTTTTGTACCAACGCATCATGCTTCAAATTTAGGTGTAGGAAGTGTTTTGAGAAATAGTTTTGATCCTGAAACTACTATCATAATTAGTGATGAGAGGATAGTTCAAGGAGCATTTAGAGTTAATACGGGTATTGCCGCTTTTGTGGCTATACATCTGTCAGAAAATACTCCTGTTAATGAAAGATATACAATTTTAGATCCTGTCCTTAACATAGGAAGCCTCCGTTTAAATGATCATATTGTTACGGACGCTTCTCAGGTGGAAGATGGTGATATCGTCTTTAGTAGAGTGAGGTAATATCATGTATGGTCTGCAAAAAAATTTACCGGAGATAAAAGAAAATATAGAAAAATCTGCTCAAAAAATTGGGCGCAAAACAGAAGATATTACTTTAGTAGGTGTAACCAAAACAATATCACCAAACCAAATACAAGAAGCCTTTGAGCTTGGCGTTCGTAATTTTGGAGAAAATCGGGTGCAAGAGTTTATTTCCAAATATGAGAATTTTGATAAAAATACTGATTATACTTGGCACATGATTGGACATCTCCAAACAAATAAAGTTAAATTTATAATTGATAAAGTGAAGATGATTCATTCACTAGACAATGTTCGCTTAGCTGAAGAAATAGATAAAAGAGCAAAGCAAAGTGATATCAAAATGGATGTTTTGATCGAAATAAATATCGCAAATGAAGACACAAAGCATGGAGTGTCAGCACAAGATGCACGCTTTTTTGTCGAACAAATACACCATTTTTCTAATATTAGTATAAAAGGGTTAATGTGTATAGCACCAATTGTCGAAAATGCCGAACAAAACCGTATATATTTTGAAAAAATGCACAGGCTTTCTGTTGACATTCAATCCCAGAACATGCATAATGTGGACATGTGTTTTTTATCCATGGGCATGTCTCAAGATTATCAAATAGCCATTGAAGAAGGTGCAAATATTATCAGAATCGGTTCAAGCTTGTTTGGGTACAACACATAAAACGCTATTAGTGGGAGGACGTTATGAAGGGAATCTGGAACAAGATTGATGCAATTTTAGGAGGCGATCTGGACGATAACGATGATGAATACTACTACGACGATTCATATCCTTCTGATGATGATGACATAGACATTGCTCCTGCGCCAACAAAATTGAGTAGCAGAGGAGATAAAGACGGAAGACGTCGCCCCAATAATGTAAGAGAATTTTACGCTGACCGTACACCACAAGATGAAGGGCCACATATACGTATTACCTCTCCTAAAGCTAGGGAAGATGCTACACTTATTTGTGATTATTTACGAGACAATAAAATATGTATTGTAAATATGACCGATACAGAACCAAACATAGCACAACATATTGCTGATTGGTTAGGTGGCATGTGTTATGCACTTAATGGACAGGTGGAAAGAATTGACAATCGTATATTTTTATTGGCTCCGGAAAATGCAAAAATTAGCTCTGATCTTATGGCAGATATTAAGGGTGGATTGTTTAAATCTTTTAAATAACATAAAAAATGCTACAAAGGGGAAATTAGGTGTGATATGAGAGAAATTTTGGAAGCAGCCATTAGGCATTTTGCGTCTTTATTAATTTTTTTGATATTTGTACGGGTAATATTATCCTGGTTTCCGGAACCTAAAAGTGACAGCATATTAAGGCAATTATATTTTAATCTTTTGAGAATAGCCCATATTTTGACAGATCCAATTACAGGGCCTATTCGTAATTTGATACGTAAATCACCTTTAGGCGGCCCGGGAATGGTATTGGATTTTTCGCCAATTATTGCGTTGTTTTTAATACAATTTGCAAGAGATATATTAATACAGATTGTGCGGATGATATTTTGAGACCTAACAAAAAAAACTTTCATATAGACCCGGCTCTACAACCTTTGTTTGCAAATGTTTTAGACCGGCTTTTTTTATGCGAATCTCGGCATATTCCTGCTTATACTGATTTTTTTGACCCGGCAAAATGGACATCTTTTGAAGAAGCTATAGTGAGGCAAAAGCCTAATGTTCAAGTTGTTGCATTTGGTGGCATTAAAGATTGTGAACGACGAATGTTAGGTTTTTTTCCTTTTGAAATAGAGTCGAGTGAGAAAAATCCCCTTGCTTTTCCTATCGCAAGGTTAAGGATTAGTTACAATAGCAAATTTAACAAGCCCCCTCGCCACCAAGATTACCTTGGATCTATCCTTGGATTGGGTTTTGATAGGGGAAAGATTGGCGATATCTTTTTAGCATCCGGTAAAAATTCTGATGAAAGCTATGCAGAGGTTTTTGTATTTGGGGATATTTCTGAATACATATGTGACCAGCTTGAAAAAGTTGGAAAAGTACCTGTTAAAGCACAGATTGTAACTGAACAAAATAATTGTGCAGATGTTTCAAGGTCTCAAGAAACAGAAAAGCAATTAAATATAGCTTCTTTACGGCTAGATGCCATAATATCAGCATTGTTTAAAGTATCACGAGGTCAGGCCGCAGCTTTGATTAAATCCGAAAAGGTTTTTGTAAACTGGTCGCCTCAAACAGATGTTGGGAAACAAATAAAACCCGGAGATATGGTGACATTGCGTGGTCATGGCAGGGCTAGAATTGGGGAAATTGTTGGAACAACAAAAAAAGACAGATTACGCTTAACTGTATTTTTATCGTGAGAAATGCTATGCAAGCATCTTTTGAACAGGTGCTGAGGATAATTTGCTCATGTTAATTAATATCTACATCGTTGAAATTTATATGTTTTTGGTGTAAAATATGTAAGCATGTTATATGCGGGAGTAGATGGGTGCTGGTGTGCCCCCCGGTCTTCAAAACCGGTGTAGGTGGCTAAGAACTGCCCGGGTGGGTTCAATTCCCACATACTCCCGCCATTTTTTTTAATTTTTGACAATTCGTCACTTCAAACACACCCTAGGTTCGTATATGTTAAAAAAATAATCACAAATGCTTATTGATACTGTAATTGCTCTAAAGAATCCATTGTATGTTTGTGTTGGCATGTATTTTATTAATTTAATGCATTTTAAGCAATTTAAATAAAGACTGTCCATTTTAATTATATAATAACCGTACCGGGAGGTTTTAAAGGGAATTATAAATGAGGCATACGCAACGTTAATAATTCAAGAAAAAACAATAGACAAGCAAGCAATAATGATCTTTGTCAATAGTAGAGAAGGCAAGGATTTTAAAGGATCTCCTGGTATGCCCCAATGTAGGTTTTAATGAAAAGTATGTGCCTGGTTTCTATCCGTGTATTTAACTACTTTTCTGTATGACATTTTTACCTAAAAGCCTGTCCGAGAGGATGGGTCTTTTATAATGAAAAAAAGTGGAGGATCTCAAGAGCTGAATACAGCTTCTAAAGAAATCACAAAAATTTACAAAAAAATGAAATAATCTATTGAATTATTCCAAGGAAAGTGGTAGAATGTTTTTGAAATGAAAACTTAGAAAAAGGCTTGCCCTTTGGTGCAACGTCCGAGACACCCCTGGTAAGGTGTCACGGAGGCTGTAGGTGATAGACAGTATCACTCACAGGCACAAGTTTAGCTTGCCGCTGCAATATTGTTAGTATACTATAAACTGACTTTATTTTCAACTTTGTATGGCTGGCAACTTACAGAGATGTTACATAGGTTTGTTTTGTGTATTGCTACAGAATTGTATGTGGTGCCCTCAATAGGATTATCCTAAAGCTGAATTTATGCGCGTGAGTGATTATGACGAACTTTGTCATTATCCCTACGCGCTTTTATTATTTGTTGGATTTTCAACTTCCTACCCTTTACAATTTAATAATACCTTTTCATTCA
>WQVX01000049.1 GCA_009785615.1 Defluviitaleaceae bacterium
ATATATTTAACCTTGTCCATGTTTTTAACTACGTAATCAAAAAGTTGACGTTCTGTTTTGTTTAAATTACTGATAGCATCTTGAGTCGCGTCGTAAAAATCCATTGCCAATTTTATATGTACCGTTGTCAAAACTTTAAAAAGCTCTGGAACAAGTCTGTAAAAGTTTATTCCTCGTTCAACGTGTCCGATTTTGCCTAACTACGGCTACTTTCGTTTGATATAACACTCCGGAGGCTTAAATTTCCGTACAACGAACGGTATATTTTATATTTATTTAAGCAGTGTAGCGTGACAGATTAACGCTTGCTTGATAATCCCTGTCTATTTCGCTATTGCAATGTGAACATTTAAACAATCTATCTGATAATTTTAAGTCTTTTTTAATATGTCCACATTCACAACATGTTTTTGACGAGGGGTAAAATCTGTTGGCTTTCACAAATTGAATACCATAAAAATTACATTTGTATTCAAGAATTCGCTTAAAATTATAAAAACCTTGTTCGCCTATAACTTTTGATAAGTGCCTATTTTTCATCATTCCCTTTATATTCAGGTTTTCCATTACAACACGGCTTGGCTTGGTTTTCACTATAGCCGTGGTTGCTTGATGAATGTGATTTAGCCTTATGTTCGTTAATTTACGGTGTATCAGTCTTATTTCTTTTTCGAGCTTTATAATGTTGCTGGTTTTGACATACTCCTTTCCTTTTTTGTTTATCTCATATTTTCGAGAAATTTTACGTTGCAACCTACGTAATTTTTTAGCCTGTTTTTTTGCTTTTGGTGCTTTGTTGATGTTTTCAACTTCATATTTACTGGAACAAACTGCAAGTTTCTTTATCCCTAAGTCCACGCCTATTGATTCATCTGTTAATTGCATTTTGGGTTTTTGAACTTCTTGCCCTACACTGATGTACCAATACTTGCCATCAAAAGTTATTCGAGGATTATAAAATTTGCCTTGCAACACTCTTTCGGGTTCAGACAGCTTAACCCAACCAACTTTTTCAAGTAAAAATCTTTCGTTTTTGAATTTTAATTTCACGTTATCATTGTAAAATGCCGGCGTACTACGCCGTCTGCTTTTGAATTTTGGAAAACCGGCTTTATGCTTAAAAAAGTTTTTGTATGCAATACAAGCGTCTTTTATTGCCTGTTTTGTTATGTTATTGCTTGTTTCATACAACCACGAATATTCAGGCTTTTGCTTTAGCTCTGTAAATTCTTTGCGTAACGCTTGGTCATTCAAAAATTTACCGCCTGTTTCATGGTTTTCTTTTTCCCTTGCCAGTGCCCAATTGTATGCAAATCTTGCTACTCCTGCCGATTGCAAAAGTTTTTGTTCTTGTGCTTTAGTTGGGCGCAATCGTATTTTCACAGCTTTTATCATCTTCCAAAAGCTCCTTTATCATCTTTTTTGCTTTGTTGGCACGCTTGCCTTGAAGTTTGCAACTAAAAACCGTAACAATTTGGATTAAATCTTCAACAAGTTCTTGATCTTCCGTGCGTTCTGTATTGTCAATTATCTCAATACTTGTGCCATATTTTACACAAATATTTTCGATCAATTCATATCCAAAACGCAACAAGCGGTCTTTGTTTAGGATTACGATTCTTTCAGCTTGGCATGATGTTATCATTGATAATAGCTGATTTAATCCTTTTTTGTTGTAATTTATGCCACTGCCTATGCCTGTAATAATTTCAAAAGAGTACCCCGTGGCATACATGTAAGTTTTTACATTCTCTACTTGCCTTTCAAGGTCATCTTTTTGTTTATTGCTTGACACTCGACAATATCCTATTGTTTTTCGGTTCTGATTGCTCATTTCTTTTTTCAAACCAAGATAATGATAAAGTTGCTTTTGTGAATAATATCTGTATCCACTTTCTGCTACATGATGAGGTTTTAGTTTGCCTGTTTTGTCCCAATTTCGCAAACTCTGAACCGTTACCCCTATCATTTCTGCAAATTTCCCTATTCCGTAAAACTCCATATAATCACCATTGATAATTATAGCAATCTTACTTGATATTTTCAATATATATTTATAGAGTTTTACAACTTGTTTTTAACTGTTAGTTACCTCCTGTATATGCCTAAAATTATATCTCATATAATCACTTTTTGAGTCAATATCAAAAAATATTTCTGAATTCTCAGCTTCTATGGCAATACAATGTTCCGGATGGTTTAATAACACTTTGCGTCCGCCTACATCGCCAAATTGAGAAAGAAGCTCTTCCCGAAATGTTGCCGGGAAGAGCGTGGGGTTACATCTATTACCATTGATAGTAGGGTATATAATTTTACCCGGGTTTCTTTCTGAGGCTCTTAACAACCATTGTAATACAGATGCATCCAACAAGGGTTGATCTGCTGCTAAAAAAAGGTAATATTCACCTGTGGCAATGCTTAGACCCAGCCTAAGACTTTCACTTTGCCCTGCTTTCGGGTTATGATTTACAACAATCTTAATACTTTGTGGCAAAGCTGACAAATATTTTAAACGTTCACCGGTCGTTACCAACACCTTTTCATAAAAAGGATGTCTGTCCATCAAAGCAATTGCCTTTTCCAATAAGGTTATATTGCTATTTTCACGGCAAGGTAAAAGGAGTTTGTCACATCCATCCATGCGACGAGACAATCCGGCGGCCAGCAAAATTGCACTAACGCACATTTAAATCCGGCAAATTTCGTTTAATGAAAAGTCCCCTGCCCTTTTTTCCTATGAATTCGCCATCTTTAGCAATTATTTCTCCCCTTGAAAATGTTAAAATCGGCCAACCTGAAAGCGTCAAGCCTTCATATGGCGTATAGTCAGTATTTTCATGAAGAATTTTCTTTGTTATTGTCACCTTTTTATTGGGATCTACAACCACTAAATCTGCATCGCTTCCTACAGCCAACACACCTTTTTTAGGATACATACCAAAGAGTTTGGCCGGGTTGCCACTGCATAAAGCCACCATTTTTTCTAAACTTAAACGGCTGCTTGAAATCTCCGAAAACATAAGTGGAATACGAGCTTCCACCCCGGGAGCACCTCCGGGTGCTTTGGAAAAATCGTCCTTGCCAAGCTGTTTTTCTTTATTGTAAAAAAACGGACAATGATCAGTACCAATAGTGTCAACATCTCCACCTATAATACCTTCCCAGAGGGAATCACAATTATCCGGTGTACGTAAAGGCGGACTCATTATATATTTAAGCCCGTCCGGTTCAAGATAACGGGATTCATCTAAAAAAAGATATTGAGGACAGGTTTCTACAAACAAATTTTTTTGCCCGTTTTTACGTGCAGAACGAACTACATCCAACCCCAAAGCACTTGACAGATGAACTACATATAAAGGAGCATCCCCAGCCATACGAGCAAAATATGATGTTCGGGCAACGGCTTCTGCTTCTGTTTCAGGAGGGCGGCTGCGGGCGTGGAAAATAGGCGCAGTATCTCCTTGGCTCAAGTGTTTTTCACGAAGGTAGGCAATAGAACCGTCATTTTCATGGTGGACAGCAATCACAATGCCTGTTTCGGCTGCAAGTTGCATTACCTTCATGGCTTCATAGTCAGTAATTTTACCGCCGTAGGTCAAATAAACTTTATGGCTGGTAATCCCGTCGGCAATCAAGTCTTTCATTTCTGCAACCACTGCATCATCAACATGGTCTGTTACACCATGAAAACTATAGTCCACAACTGCTTTGCCTCCGGCCAGTTTATGGTAAGCTTCTACCTGATGCCGAATAGTACAGCCTTTAGGCCCAAAGGCCATATGGTCTACAATAGTAGTGGTTCCTCCGCAGGCCGCTGCTATTGTTCCCGTATAAAAATCATCGGTAGCACGAACATTCCCCAGATCAAGATCCATATGTGTATGAACATCTACTCCGCCGGGTAACAAAATTTTCCCATCAAGGTCAAGAGTTTCTTCATCAGGAAGAGGGATAAGCCCTTCACCAATTTCCTGAATTATTTCCTGTTTAATTCTCAGATCACCTTTTTTTGCCCCTGTTTCCAGAGCAAGCAATGCATTCTTTAGCAGCATATAACCATCCTTATACCTTAATGAGTGTTCCTGTTTTTCCGGCTATGCCATCTTTTGCTTTGGATAGTAGTGTTATTAAGGCTTTTCGTCCGGGTTTGGATTGGGCAAATTGGACAGCCGCTTCTACTTTAGGCAACATAGAACCTTTGGCAAAATGCCCTTCCGCAATATATTTTTCGGCTTCATCAGGGGTTAGTGTGCTTAGCTGTTCTGAATTCGGCTTTCTATAATTAATGAATACTTTCTCTACCCCTGTCAGAATTACAAGCATATCTGCATCAAGGATTTCTGCCAACTTTGCACTTGCAAAATCTTTATCTACTACTGCGGGCATACCTTTTAAACAGTGTCCCTCTGCCTGTGCAACCGGTATTCCACCGCCGCCAACAGCTATCGGTATTTGACCCGCTTTAAGTAATACTTCTATAGTTTCGCTTTCAATAATGCCAATTGGCTTTGGTGAAGCTACTGCCCGTCTCCAGCCCCGCCCTGCATCTTCCATTACGGCATGGCCTTGGTCGCGGATCTTCATTGCTTCCTCTTCTGTATAAAATGCACCAATAGGCTTGCTTGGATTATCAAAAGCGGGATCATTAGGATCTACAAGAGTTTGAGTGATGATAGTTGCAACAGGCTTTGTAATATTACGACTTAATAATTCTTCCCGCAAAGTGTTTTGAATATCGTATCCAATGTAACCTTGACTCATAGCTACACAAGTGGTCATTGGGATATGATCGTCCACTTTACTTGCGGCTTCCATAGCTAAATTTATCATTCCAACTTGAGGCCCGTTGCCATGAACTATAACTACTTCATGGCCTTCTTCAATCAAATCTGCAATTGCTTTTACTGCTAACTTAACAGCAACCATCTGCTTTTTTAAATTATCGCCCAAGGCGTTGCCGCCCAAAGCTAAAACAACTCTTTTCCCCATAACAATTACCTATCTAACCAACGTGGCTGACCTTTTGCTGCTAAATTTTCTAATGTCCCACCGGGATTTTTACATTTTGCCAAGAAGATCATTGCAGCAATAATATACGGCTTAAATCCTGCTTCTTTGTATAGCGGCTCGCGATAGCGATCAAATACGGAAGCGGATACTTCGCCTTGTTCACAGCTTACACCGGTGATGTCCGCGGGCAGACAATGCATATAGAGTGCAGAGCCGTCTTTGGTTCTTTTCATCAGCTCTTCGTTACATTCCCAATCTTTATGTTCTGCATTTTGAGCAAGCAATGTTTTTTCAAGATCGCTAATACCTGTGATATCACCATTACCATATAAGATAGTGCGTTCTTCCATAGCGGCAAACGGTGCCCAACTTTTTGGATAAACAATATCTGCGCCTTCAAAAGCTTCTGCCATGCTATTAGTTTTTGTAAATTTGCCGCCGGTTTTTGCTGCATTTTCAGTGGCTACTTTTTCTACTTCGCTCATTACTTCATATCCTTTTGGATGAGCCAAAGATACTTCCATACCAAAACGAGTCATCAGACCAATAACACCTTGAGGAACAGAAAGCGGCTTGCCATAGGATGGAGAGTATGCCCAAGTCATAGCGATCTTCTTACCCTTCAAATTTTCCACCCCACCAAAATGGTGAATAATATGAAGCATATCTGCCATAGATTGAGTAGGATGATCGATATCACATTGAAGATTAACCAAGGTTGGACGCTGCTCCAGCACGCCATCTCTATAACCATGCTCTACAGCGTGAGCAACTTCACGCATGTAAGTGTTGCCTTTGCCTATATACATGTCATCACGAATACCAATAACATCAGCCATAAAAGAGACCATGTTAGCAGTTTCGCGTACAGTTTCGCCATGTGCAATTTGGCTTTTGCCTTCATCTAAATCTTGAAGGGCAAGACCTAAAAGATTTGCCGCAGAACCAAATGAAAAGCGTGTACGTGTAGAGTTGTCGCGAAATAAGCTGACAGCAAGACCACTGTCAAATATCTTTGCAGAAATATTATTTTCTCTTAAAGATCGCAAAGCATCCGCCACGGTAAATATTGCGGCAATTTCGTCATCAGTTTTTTCCCAAGTCAACAAAAAATCATTTTGAAACATCCTGGAAATATTCAATTGATCCAACTTGTTTGTAAAATGTCTCATGTACATAATGCATTCTCCTGTCAAAGTTTTTTTAAGGCTGTGTATAAATAGTTGGCAGTGCCGCAAAAACAGCGGCGCAAGTCACTAAATCTTGCTTCCAAGTTTTTTCATTAGGTGCATGAGCCTGAGCCTCTGCACCGGGGCCAAAACCAATACATGGTATACCGTTGCGACCCATTATAGTTACGCCATTTGTAGAAAATGTCCACTTGTCAGTCAATGGGCGGGATTTGCGCATTTTTAAAGTCTCGGCAGGGCCAATGCGTTCGTTACCGTACAAACTTTTATATGTTTCCTCCATTGCCTTAGTTACAGGGTGATCTTCCGGGATAACCCATGTCGGAAAATAACATTCTATTGGATAAACCAAGCCTGTAAAGGAAGGACGATCATATTTGTACATAGAAACTTCTACATCTTTGCCGTACTTTCTTACTGCGGGTAAAGCCCGTATTTCTTCCAGACAGCTTTCCCAAGTTTCACCGGCGGTCATACGACGATCCAAAGATACGGAGCAAGAATCCGATACAGCACAACGGCTTGGGGAAGTAAAGAAAATTTCGCTTACAGTAATGGTACCGCGACCTAAAAAGCGAGCTTCTTTCCATTCTGAATTAAATCTTTCTTCCAGCATCCTTACCAAACCTTTGATATCAAATGCCTCTGAATCGTTTTCATTTAGGCTGCGAACATTTTGCAGAATATCAGCCATCTTGTAGATAGCATTGTCGCCACGCTCCGGCGCAGAACCATGACAAGAGATCCCTTTTACATCTACACGAATTTCCATGCGCCCCCGCTGGCCGCGATAAATGCCACCATCGGTAGGTTCGTTAAGCACAACAAATTCCGGCTTTATGCCAAGTTCTTTAATGATATACTCCCAGCAAAGGCCGTCGCAATCTTCTTCTTGTACTGTTGCAGTAACAAGCACGGTATATTTGTCATTTAATAGCCCCAAATCTTTCATGATTTTAGCTCCATAAACAGCACTTGCAATACCGCCCTCTTGGTCAGCAACTCCGCGCCCACCAATTTCTTCAGTATTTTCATAACCTTCATATGGGTCAAAAGTCCAGTTGTCACGATTGCCCACGCCAACTGTATCTATGTGCCCATCAAAAGCAATTAATGTTTTGCCGGAACCCATATAACCCAGCAAATTACCCATAGGGTCAATTTCTACTTTATCAAAACCTAATTTGCGCATTTCTGCGGCGGCACATTCAATCTTGCCTTTTTCGTCGCAACTTTCCCCGGGGATCCTTACCATGTCCCTTAAAAAGCGGCTCATATCATTTTTGTAATGCTCGGCACGAGCCTTGATAGATTTAATAGTTTCAGAATCCATACACTAACACTCCTTTATTTAAAGAGACGGATACTCTCCATCCCAAATAATATCCAAATATTTTTCAGGATCTGTGTCACCTTCTGTGCTAAACAACAGCACAACAGAATCTTCATTTAATCCTAATTGATCCCTAAGCTTGGTATATTCATTTTTTTGCATTAAAGCGGCAAGCAAGCCGGCACCTACAGCTCCGGATTCGCCGGATATAACCCGCTCATCAGTAGCCGATGGCGATGATAGTATTCGCATCCCCTTAGCGGCCACCCATTCGGGGCAAGAAGCAAAAGCATCAGAATAATTTTTTAGCAATTTCCATGAAATTGTATTTGGCTCGCCACAAGCAAGTCCCGCCATAATAGTACGCATTTCTCCTGTTACTATTTTATAATCCTTGGCCTTTGCAGATTCATACAAGCAATTTGCAGCATGTGGTTCTACAATTGTAACTTTGGGTGCTTTTTCTCCATATGTCGAAGTATAAATTCCTTGAACTGCCCCTGCCAATGACCCAACTCCGGCTTGTACAAAAACATGAGTGCAAGCGTCATAATAGTTTTCAAGCTGGTTTTCAGCCTCAACAACCATAGTTCCATAACCTTGCATGATCCATCCGGGAATTTCCTCGTAGCCTTCCCAGGCAGTGTCTTGTACTACAACACTTTTTGGAGTCTCAGCAGAATGTTTTGCTGCAAGACGCACAGCATCATCATAATTACCATCAATAATTGAAGCCTCAGCACCTTCTGCACGAATATTATCAAGTCTAATTTGAGAAGAGCCTGCCGGCATATAAACAACAGATTTTTGACCTAATTTATTTGCGGCCCAAGCAACCCCCCGTCCATGGTTGCCATCAGTAGCAGTAAAAAAAGTAATCTGACCAATTTGGCCACGTAATTCTTTAGAAGTAAGATATTTGTAAGTCATTTCAGAAACATCTTTTCCAATAAGCTTTGCTATGTATCTAGCTATAGCATAAGAGCCACCCAAAACTTTAAATGCATTTAACCCAAACCGATAAGATTCATCTTTAACATAAATAGCTTTGACTCCCAATCTTGCCGCTAAATTATCCAGTTTAATCAAAGGTGTCTCTGCATACTGCGGAAAGCTTTTATGAAAGGCTAAAACTTTTTTCATTTCATAAGAGCTTAAAAGGTTTAATACATCTTCACAATTTGACTTTTGACATTCATTTGAAATGATTTCTATTTTTTGATTTTCTATCATGGGTTAGGCATCTCCATTCTTTTTACATAATCCAGGTAGTTATATAAAGTGTACTTAGATATATCGAAATATTTAGACACTTTATCTCCGCTGTTTCTGATTAGAAAAGCTCCCTTTTCGTCTAAATATTTGATAGCTTTAACTTTATCATCCTTGTTCATTAATGCTACCGGCTTTCCAACTAAAACAGCACTTTCTTCTATAAGCCGGTCTAAAATATTGCTAACACCGGAAAAAATGGTATCAATACCATTGTGTTGTGCTCTATCACTTTGTATCCCCATATATTGTAAAAGAACAGAGGTTGCATTACTTAGTTCAGTAAAGTCATAATTAATGCTTAATAAAGCAATAGGAAGTCCGTTTTCATCTTTTAAGTAGATGGAGGAAGATCGTAGCAGGCGTCCATCATTTGTTCTGGTTAAATAACCTGTATTATCCACAGCTAAATGGGGATCTTGTAAAACTCGCATAACAACCGGACCGGCACCATCGCCAATCTTTCTTCCTGTAACATGCCCATTTTCTATGGCTATTATTGTACTCTCCGGGCCATTTGTAAGGTCATGAACGGCTACTTCACATTTAGATCCAAACTGAGTTGATAACCCTTTAGTCAACTGCTTTAAAAAAGGCATTTGCTCTGCTATATCCATTTGGTAACTTTTCACTTCCTCCTACGTACATTCTCTCAGGAACATTTCACTGGAAGTATACAGTATAATTTTGCATGTTGCAATTTTTTTTGTCGTACTAAAAAAAAGTTAGTTGTATATCTTGCACAATCATAATGCTTATTTTGCTGTATTGACAATCAAATTTATTCATGTTAAAGTACTATATGAAACACAGTACTTTGCGAAGGAGAGGATATCTTTGAATGGGCAAGCTGCTGCATCCGGCCTGATAAGCGGATATATTGATACTATCCTATTAAAAATAATTTCTGCCGGGGATTGTTATGGTTACAGCATAAGTAAAACTATCATCTACATCACTAACAGCTCCTGCGAAATAAAAGAGGCAACCTTATATTCCGGCCTACGTAGGTTAGAATCAGAAAAATTGATTGCTTCTTACTGGGGCGACGAAAGCCAAGGTGGACGAAGAAAATACTATACATTAACACAAAAGGGAAATGAAAACTTGGCAGAAAATATTCACAAATGGGACATGACTAAAAGCCTAATGGATAGAATTTTAGGATGGAAGGGTGAGAATCATGAATGACCGTCGTATAATTGATTTTGTTAATGATTTATTTACCGGAGTAAAACAAACCGATAAAGTAATTGAACAAAAAGAAGAATTGCAAGCACATTTAACAGAACGCATAAAAGATTATATGGGCAAAGGTGCGGCTTTTGACGATGCTTTTGATATGGCACGTAATGATATAGGCGATGTTAGTGAACTAACAGCCGGGTTTGAAAAAGTAGAATCTCGCTCCACCGCTAAAGCTGCAATTAGTAGTGGCGGTGACTGGTGCTGTGAAAGTGAAGAGTGGTTTGACGATGACGATGAAGATTGGTTTAGGGAAGGCAATTGGAAATTTGTAGCACTAACACCGTTTATATTTTTGGGGCTTGGATTTATGTTTGGCTGGTGGGCCTGGGCTTGGATGATTATTCCTATTTCTGCCATATTGACTACACCAATGGAGAGTAATTATAAAATAATTGCCCTTTCGCCATTTGTATTTTTAACCCTTGGGTTTATGTTTGGCTGGTGGGCTTGGGGTTGGATGGTTATTCCTATAAGCGGAATTTTATTTGGTATTCCCGGTAGCATAAGAAAAAGTGCTAAGCAAGAAGAACCTGTATTACATGAACCAAAGGAACATAAATTACAGTAAATATCAATGAACAATGGCAGTCAACCGGTCTCATTTTGTCACCGGTTGAATATTGTTTAATTATAATAAACAGACTCTAAAATCATCATAATTTATTCAACGGGCTTTCATCCAAGTTAAGCGGATTGATGGCCTTTTTTAATGAAAATAGGAATTTTATGTTATTATATAAAAATTATTGCAAACAATGAAATTTTTGCGAAAATATCTATATTTCGACACGAAAATTTATTATGTAACCAATATTGACTTTTTTTTACAAATATGATATGATATTCAGTATTAGTATAAAGTAACCATTATATAGCGAAGAAAGAAGGCTAACAGATGAAAGCGACAGGAATTGTGCGGAAAGTTGATGAGCTAGGGAGGATAGTATTACCTAGTGAGTTGAGAAAAACTATGCATGTAACAGTAGGTGATTCATTTGAATTGTTTACAAACGAGAATACAGTTGTACTCAAGAAATACGAACCGGGCTGTATATTGACCGGTGCTATGGAAGATTTGCTGGAATTTCAAGGTCGAAAGGTATCACGGCAAGCTATTAAGGAATTAGCTGAAATGGCTGAGCTTATTTAACTAATCTGAAGATTAATCAAAAAAACAACAAAAAATTAAGCCTATCCGGGATAAGAGGATAGGCTTAATTTTTGCAAAACTATACAAAAAAAAATCCGTATTTACGGATTTTTTTAGGAAAGCGCGAAATGGGATTCGAACCCACGGCCCTCGCCTTGGCAAGGCGATGCTCTACCACTGAGCCATTCGCGCAAACTATATACAATCATACATCTTTTCCATAATGAAGCGGGTAGCGGGAATCGAACCCGCGTATCCAGCTTGGAAGGCTGGTGTTCTACCATTGAACTACACCCGCACAATTTTGGAAAAAGATGCCCAGAGACGGAATTGAACCGCCCACACGAGGATTTTCAGTCCTCTGCTCTACCAACTGAGCTATCTGGGCAAGTGAACACCACCCAATTTCCTCTATTATTATTAGAGCTATAGCAATGGGTTCCCAAGCTTTAAATACCTTTGATATAATGATTATTTCATAGGCATTCTTCCTACGACTTTTTCAGTATATATTTCTTGGAAGCGTTTGTCAAGTGTTTTTTAAACATTTTTTTATATATGTCAATATAACATTTCTTAGGTTCAAAAAAACAAGAGACTACTGCTTTTGCAATAGCCTCTTGTTTTTTTACAGGAGCAGAAGGACTTGAACCCTCGACATCAGGTTTTGGAGACCTGCGTTCTACCAACTGAACTATACTCCTAAAAATTAATTATAATGATTTATTACTAAAATCATTATATACTTATTGGAAATGGATGTCAAGCAATTTGTCCGGTGTGTCACGGCAATGAATTTTGATGCAATTATTTCTATTTGCTCGTTTTTTTGCCCATTTTTTAGTCTAATGCATACTAGGCGCAGACTGAAAAGCCGCATAAAGTCGTTTGACAGAGCAACGGTGGCAGAAAGCTGAGAAGTTTCGAACATAATTTCTGAATTGTGGGTAAGGCAATATTCAACCTACTGATAATTTTTTCTTGGTAAAGTTGCTTGGGTATTTTATGCTTTAAGTATGTTTTTTTTGTCAAAAATTTTCAAGGATTCATTATTGCCAAAAGGGGCAATATAAGGTAGACTACATGGGAATGTATTCTTATGAATGTATCACTAGAAGGTTTCTAGTGTTTTGGAGGCACAAATTATGTCGCCTGAGAAAATTCCTGAAACATTTGAATCAAAAAATGGGTCAAACAAAGAAAATGGAATGGGCAATGACTTTGTTAAAGGGCTGTCCCAATTGTCTCAAATAGGAATCACTATGGTGGTTTGTATTTTGATTGGTGTATTTTCAGGTCGGTTTTTAGATAACATTTTTAATACATCTCCTTGGCTGTTATTGATTTTTTCATTGTTAGGTGCCGGAGCTGCTTTTAAATATATATACGATCTATCTAAACGAATGTAGGGGTTGAGCTATGTTTATAAATTTTTCTCAAACCGTGCGAAAAATGATCATGGTTATGATAATTACGGCTGGAATTATGATTGTGGCTGGAATTGTAGGTTCAATTTATTTTCCTGTACTTCAAGCCCATTATTTTGCAATCGGTATCATTTTGACCACAGCCCTTAATATCATCAAAGTAATTTGGCTTGAACGGACAACTGAAAGAGTTGCCTCTATGTCTTTAGATGAACAAGAAATTGCAGGGAATCATATCCGTTTTCAATACTTGTTACGTCTGTTTTTGACAGGGGCTGTTCTGGTGTTTGCTGCACTTATAGCAATACCTAGCTTGTTGTGGGGTGCTGTAGCAGGTATTTTCACTTATCATCCGGCAAAATATGCGTTATGGTTTGTTATTAAAGCTGAAAACGCAGATAATATAAGTAATTGAAATCTTTAAAAGTGGGAGGATTCTGCTATGGATTTTAATATAGCCATTGTTAGAGTTTTTGAAGTGTTTGGTATACCTATATGGATTACAGAAACACTTATAAACACATGGATTGTTATGGCAGTTTTGATTATATTGGCGATAGTGGTTCGTTTAAAGCTTACATATACGGACTCGCCTAAGGGTATTCAAAATGTGGCTGAAGCAATTATTGAGACATTTGATCGTTTTGTAAGGAATACTGCCGGTGACAAGCTTGCTTATTTAGGTAATTGGTTTTTTGCTGTTTTCTTCTTCGTATTATTCTCTAATTTTAGTGGTCTTTTCCTTCGTCCGCCAACAGCAGACTGGGCTGTTACTTTTGCTATGGCACTTGCCACTTTTGTTCTTATTCAAGTTATGGGAATAAAATATCGTCCAAAGGCTTACTTCAAATCTTTTATCGAGCCATTTCCTGTCTTTTTACCTCTCAACTTAATTGGTGAACTTGCTCGTCCGATATCTCTAAGCTTTCGTCTTTTTGGAAATATTTTGGCCGGTATGATCCTTATGGGTTTGGTGTATGGATTATTGCCGTGGTTTGCAGTGCTTGGATGGCCTGCTTTCCTTCACATTTATTTTGATTTAGCTATGGGACTATTGCAGACTTATATTTTTACAGTATTGAGCCTTGCTTTTATAGGATCTATGGCAGGAACTTCTGAATAATTTTATCTTTTATCAACTACGCTGATTTTTTAAGGCGTTTAATATTAATTTTATTAATGGGAGGAATTTACTATGGAACAAGTAAGTTCATTAGCTTTTGTTTTATCTGTTGGCCAAATAGCAGCTGCTATTGCTCTGCTAAATGGTATTTTAACTTGTCTTGGACAAGGTAATGTTGCTGCAAAGGCAATTGAATCTATTGCTCGTCAGCCTGAGGCTAGAAGTACTGTTACAAGTACAATGTTTATTGGTTTGGCTATGTCAGAAACTGCTGGTATTTATGGCCTTTTGATTTCAATAATTTTGTTGTTTGCCAACCCATTAGTGGCTATCTATACTTCATTTATGTAAAGTATAGTCATTTGATGAAAGGGGATGGTTGACATGTATCCATTCTTCTTGGGCGTTGTGGCAGAGCCGCGTGTGTTTGGATTGGATCTGCAAACTCTCGTCCAGATTGTCCTCATATTGATTAATGTTGGTTTTTTGGCTTTTATACTATCTAAGTTGCTTTATAAGCCTGTTTTACAGATTTTACATGATCGCCGGGCGGGTATTTTAGCAAGCGTACAAGCTGCTGAAAAAGACAAAGCAGAAGCTCTTAAACTTAAAAGTCAGTATGAGCAGATGATGAAGGATATTGAGCAAGAGAAGTATGATATATTGGATGCAGCACGAAAGCAGGCTGCTGAAAGAAGTAGAGAACAAATGGCAGAAGCTAAAAGTGAGGCTGATGCTGTTAAATCTCGTGCTCTTAAAGAAATTGAACTTGAGCAAGAACGGGCAAAAAGTGAAATGAAACAGGCAGTTATTGATATCTCATCCAGTATGGCATCCAAATTTTTAGTTAGGAATATGGATGAAGCAGCACATGAGCAGTTATATAATGAGACAATGGCTGAGTTGGAGGAAATAGCGTGGCACAATTAAGCAATCGTTATGCAACGGCAATATTCGATTTATCGATGGAACGTGGTATGCTAAACGAGAATCTTGACCAGGCTATTTTCATGCGGGATGTGTTAAACAATGACGAGTGCAAAAATATCATTACACATCCGCGTATTTCGGCAAAGGAAAAAAACTCCTTCTTTGATGAGATTTTTTCAAAGCATATCAGTGCTGATATGCTGGGATTTTTGCGTCTTGCGGTTGCTAAAAATCGTGAAGAATTTATTATTCCGGCACTTTCCAGTTTTATTGATATGGCAAATGATCATGTTAGAAGGACAACGGCATTGGTTATTTCTGCTGTGCCACTTAAAGCCGAACAAGTTTCTGCTTTAGCTGCACTTTTGTCAAAAAAAATAAACAAACAGGTGACCATTGAACAAAAAGTAGATCCGTCAATTATAGGTGGGTTGTACATTCAAGTGGACGGTTATTTTGTGGATCGTACCATAAAAAGTCGCTTGCAAGAAATAAAGGTCAGTTTGAGTGAAGGGGACGGCAAATGACGCTTCGACCTGAAGAAATAAGCACCGTAATAAAAAAGCAAATTGAAGCCTATTCTTCAACATTAGATATGTCTGAAGCGGGCACAGTAATCCATGTAGGTGACGGTATTGCCCGTATACATGGATTAAATAAAGCAATGAGCGGTGAATTGCTTGAATTTACAGGCGGACTTTATGGCATTGCGTTAAACTTAGACGAGGACAGTATAGGTGCTGTTCTTTTGGGTGCAGATGTAGAAGTTAAAGAGGGCGACCCTGTAAAGCGTACTGAACGTATTGCTGAAGTACCTGTTGGTGATGCGCTACTTGGCCGGGTTGTTAATGCTCTTGGTCAACCTGTTGACCAAAAAGGGCCTATTAATAGCACTGTTACTCGTAAAGTTGAACGGGTGGCTCCTGGTGTTATTACCCGTCGGGAAGTTAACCAGCCTATGCAAACAGGTATTATGGCTATAGATGCCCTGGTGCCTATTGGAAGAGGCCAACGTGAACTTATTATTGGAGATCGTCAAACAGGCAAGACTGCCCTTTGTATTGATACTATCATCAATCAAAAGGGCAAAGATGTATATTGTATATATGTTGCAATCGGTCAAAAGGTGTCTACTGTAGCACGTTTGGTAAACACTTTGGAAGAAGCCGGAGCCATGGATTATACTGTTGTAGTAACGGCTAGTGCCAGCGAATCTTCACCAATGCAGTATATTGCACCTTATGCAGGATGTGCTATAGGTGAGGAATGGATGGAACAAGGCAAAGATGTGCTTGTTGTCTACGACGACCTTTCAAAACATGCTGTGGCTTATCGCGCATTGAGCTTGTTATTACGCAGGCCACCGGGGCGTGAAGCTTATCCCGGTGATGTATTCTATTTGCATTCTCGTTTGCTTGAGCGAGCCGCCTGTATGAATCATGAACATGGTGGTGGTACTTTAACGGCGTTACCTGTTATTGAAACACAAGCAGGCGATATTTCTGCTTACATTCCTACCAATGTTATCTCTATTACAGATGGTCAAATATTCCTTGAAACTGAGCTGTTTAACAATGGTATCAGACCTGCGATTAACCCGGGACTTTCAGTTTCTCGTGTTGGTGGTTCTGCACAGATAGGTGCTATGAAGAAAATAGCTGGACCATTGCGCCTAGAGCTTGCTCAATATAGGGAACTTGCTGCATTTGCCCAATTTGGTTCAGCTTTGAGTCAAGATACATTAGATCGTTTGCGCCATGGCGAACGAATTGTGGAAACTCTAAAACAGCCTCAATATAAACCGATGCCTGTTGAGGAGCAAGTTCTTATACTTTATATACTGACCAACCGATACTTGGCAAATGTTAAAGTAGAAGATATCAAACAAGTGCAGAATGATTTCTTGAGTTTTATTCACACAGGGTATGGAGATATCTTGGAAGAAATTCGTGAGAAAAAATCCATTGACGCAACCTTGGAAGATAAGATCAAGACAGCTATATCAGAATTTATGCAAGGGAGGTAGTTACCTATGCCTTCCATGAAAGCTATTAAGCGCAGGATTTCTAGTGTTAAAAATACTCAGCAGATCATGAAAGCCATGAACCTTGTTGCAGCTTCCAAGGTACAAAAAAATAAAAGCAGACTTGAAGGGATTACCCCTTTATTTAATGAAGCTAAAGAGTTTATGGCTTATGGTGTATGTCATCAAGGCATAACAGAAAATGTCTATTATGAAGCCCGTGATGTAAAAAGTACTGCTTATGTTGTGCTTTCCGGTGAGCGTGGACTTTGCGGAAGCTATAATGCTAACATTCTTAAAGAAGCTACTACTCATATGGTTGATAACAATAAAAATGAGCGTATCATTACACTGGGTTCTACGTGTAAAGAGTATTTTGTTAGGCGTAAAAAAAATATTGTTAACAGCCATGTAGGAGTTTTGGAAAATGTAACTTATGGCGTTGCGGCTGAAGTTGTAGAACAGTTAATTGACTTATATACTACATCCGACTTGGAACATCGAGTTGATGAGATATATGTTGCCTATACTCAGTTTGAAACTCTTTTGTCGCATACGCCTAAAGTTGTAAAATTGTTGCCTTTTGAGCCTCCAATGGCAAATTCTCAGGCAAAAAATCAAAAAGAATGTATATATGAGCCGGATGTTCATACTTATTTAAAGAAATCGGTGCCAATATATATGACAATGTTCCTATATGGGGCAATGATAGAGTCTGCGGTGTGTGAACAAGCGTCCCGTATGACCAGTATGGACGCAGCAGCCCGCAATGCCAGTGATATTGTAGATGATTTAACTTTACAATTTAACCGTCAGCGGCAAGGTGCTATTACACAAGAAATAAGCGAAATTGTAGGCGGAGCAAATGCCATTTAAAGGAGAGGTTTTGGTTGGCTGGCACAAACACCGGTAAGATATTGCAAATTATAGGCGCGGTACTTGATATTCGCTTTGATGAAGAAATGCCCGCGCTTTATAATGCAATACAGGTGCCCATGCCTGGTGGTGAGAAAGTAACCCTAGAGGTTGCTCAACATCTAGGTGATAGTGTGGTACGCTGTATTGCCATGAGTAGTACTGACGGCTTGGTACGCGGGATGGAAGCTGTTGATACAGGCGCACCTATTTCTGTACCCGTAGGTGAACCTACATTGGGACGTATGCTCAATGTATTGGGAGACCCTATTGATAACCAAGGCTATCCTGAAACAAAGGAAGTTTGGCCTATTCATCGTAGTGCGCCCGGCTTTGCGGATCAAACTGCCGTTACAGAAATGTTGGAGACAGGAATTAAAGCGGTTGACCTTCTTTGCCCATATGCTAAAGGTGGTAAAATTGGACTTTTTGGTGGTGCGGGTGTAGGTAAAACTGTTCTTATCATGGAACTTATATATAATATTGCCACAAATCATGGTGGGTATTCTGTATTTGCCGGGGTTGGCGAACGTACTCGTGAGGGTATAGACTTATATAATGACATGAAAAATTCCGGCGTTATAAATAAAACATCATTGGTGTTTGGACAAATGAATGAACCTCCGGGTGCTCGTATGCGTGTAGGTTTTACAGGGCTTACTATAGCAGAGTATTTTAGAGACGTATCCATGCAGGATGTATTGTTGTTTGTAGACAATATTTTTCGATTTGTTCAAGCAGGCAGTGAGGTTTCCGCTCTTTTGGGACGGATCCCCAGTGCTGTTGGATATCAACCCACGCTGGCTACAGAAGTAGGTGGCTTGCAAGAGCGTATTACATCCACCAGGACAGGTTCTATTACATCTGTACAGGCTATTTATGTTCCTGCGGATGACTTTACAGATCCTGCGGCGGCTACTACGTTTACACACTTGGATGCGACAACAGTTCTTTCTCGTGCTATAGTAGAAATGGGTATTTATCCTGCTATTGATCCATTGGAGTCTAACTCCCGTATTCTGGATGCTCGTATTATTGGGCAAGAACATTATCAAGTAGCAAGGGATGTACAAAGCATCCTTCAACGTTACAAAGATCTTCAGGATATTATTGCTATTTTGGGTATGGATGAGTTATCCGAAAATGATAAACTGATAGTTGGACGTGCTCGTAAAGTACAACGCTTCTTGTCTCAACCTTTCTCTGTAGCCGAAAAATTTACTTCTATACCCGGAGCTTTTGTACCTGTAACTGAAACTGTCCGCGGTTTTAAAGAAATTATTGATGGACAACATGATGAAATACCGGAAGGTATGTTCTTAAATGCAGGTAAAATAGAGGATGTAGTTGATCGTTTTAAAAAATCCGATCCATTAAGAAAATGAGGGGATGCGCATGGCCACAACAAAGCTTCAGTTGCGAATTTTGACAGCAGAATCAGTCAAATTTGACGAGCCGGTGGATATGGTTATAATGCGTTGCATTGTAGAGGATATGGGTGTGCGTAGCGCAGTAGGCGATATTGGTATACTGCCGGGTCATATGCCATTGTCGGCAGTATTGTCTATCAGTCCCCTTCGCATTAAAAATGATGATAATGTGCGTATTATTGCTGTCCATGGCGGGGTTGTTAATGTACGTGACGATGTAGTTACAGTAATGACCGACATGGCCGAATGGCCGGAGGAGATTGACTTAGCCAGGGCAGAAGCAGCAAAAGCTAAGGCCGAAGCTGAAGCACAAAACTTTGCAGATGATAAAGAAATACGAAGCAATCAGATATCTTTAAGACGTGCCCTGGTGCAAATAGAAGTTAGCTCCTATCCACTGGTTGGCGGTCGTAAATAATAGTTAAGTAACATGAGCCAATAGACCTGTGCATTAACCTTATTATAATAGGTTATGCACAGGTCTATTTTTAATATGTTTTTATGGGATAGATTATATAAGAGCCTGTTAAAAATCTTTTTTACCGGAGTTGCGTAGGCGATTTTTCGCCATTTCAAGGAAGTGACGACGACATTTACCCAAAGGTAAATTAGGGAGGTGACGAAGAAGGGCGGAAATATCGATCGCAAAAATGGTGAAAAAAGATTTTTAACAGGCTCTAAGTGTAGTAATAGACACAAGTGCAAAATCTATTAAAATGAGCTTATATTCATTCTAATTTCAGGATATCTAGCTACAAATTCTTCTAAACTTAAAATTCCACTTTGGTGGATATGCTGAGCAATGTCTGTAGTGACATATGTAATATGCCAGGGCTCCGGAATAAAACTTGTAATATGGGTATTGTACACTGTATAACGCACAATAAATCCGTAATTATGGGCATTTTCTGCTATCCAAAGCCCTTCACGGGAAGGAGGCCCGCCTTCGCCATCTAAAAGCCCACTTCGTCCCGGCCCCCATAAATCTAAAGCACGTCCGGTTTGATGTTCACTATGATAAGGACGAGCCACAAAGCCGTCGCCGGTTTGGCGGTCAAAAAGAATCCTTTGACGTTCGGCAGTACGATAAGCGGAAGTTACAGCAATATCCATGCCTGCCCTATTGATACTTGTCCGCATTTGCCTAAATGCCTCTGTTGTTTCCGGTGTGGCAAGCAGGTTAGGATTATTTTCATAAACAGGTACTAATATCGCCGGAACAAATCCATATGGCAACCGATGCGAAGGATTAACTAACAATGGATTAGGATCATAGTTAACCAGAATATGCGAATAAAAGGGCAAATGCAAAAAAGCATTAACCTTCCATACAACTGTCTCCGGGTTCATGCCCGGATTTTCTGCATGAAAATCTAAGTACGCTTGAGCGTTTTCTGCTATGTAAAATGAAAATACTGCATATATTTCTTGACCCGGGGCTATTGGTGATAAAGTTTCATATGTATATGCTGTATCAATTCCTATATCGGGTGAGCCTTCAGGTAATTCACCTAACCATCCGGGCAAAGCTTCTGCATAATTTTGATCATTTTCTGCCCATACAGCTACATCATCGCCTGCAAAAACTTGGGTAATTGGATTAGAGTTTGCATTAATAAATTGCATAGACACAAGAAAAACAATAGTA
The DNA here is from genome assembly GCA_009785615.1 of Defluviitaleaceae bacterium. GTDB lineage: Bacteria > Bacillota > Clostridia > Lachnospirales > WQUN01 > WQVX01. The sequence continues at coordinate 20,706 of WQVX01000049.1, forward strand.
GATAATGCAATACCTGTTAATAACCCAAATATCACACCTCTTAGATAGTTTCTTCGGCGGCGTTTTTGACGTCCGCTTACAGGATATTTCCGTTGTTTATTAGATCTGTTCATATTATTCATTGATGCCACCTTTTCTAGTGATTAAGGAATTATAATGGCATCATACCACAAATAATATGAAAAATCTATAAATTACCTTTATCTGGCAATTTCCTTGACCCATTCCATAATCATAGCTTGTCTAAAATTCATATGCGAATGGCTGTCTGATAATTCCACAAATTTTTCTTTTAGAAAATAGTTAAGCCACTCATAAGCCTTGTCATCAGATAATATTACTGCATGTTGGGGCGAAAAAGATTCATGCAACCAAATACGAGTTAACTCGTTCTCTCTAAAATCAGGGTTGTTGCTAAAAAAATAACTACTTAAAGGTATTCCGTTTTGTAAAACAATCAATCTGATCCCCGGTTCTTGCGGCAACAATATCCAAAGGATTGAACTATACAACTTGCTAAGATATCGAGTTATCCGATAATCTAATGTATCTATTACTTGTATGCGCCCGGTTCGTATTTTTTTTAGGCGACACATTTCAATCAAATAATTGGGAAGAGATTTTGGCGTTGCTGATGTCCACATTTTTTTATTATCAAAAATGCTGCAATTAATGATATATCCATCTTTTTCATATGATAAATCTTGGGCAAGCAGGGAATCTTCAGATAATTTGATTATCGTTTGAGAAGTGTTTAAAAGAAATATTACCTTTTTACCAATACGTTCATTAATGAGTTGTGCCATAGCATTAGGATTCCATAGTGTATTTGCAGGTACAGTCAGACTTTTTGCTTTTGATACATTGTTTTTATGGTCAATCTGCCAAATATACCAAACTGAAGCCCCAATCTCTATGCAGGTCAATGCATTTAGCAATTTAATTACCTTCTTATAGTTAAATTTTTATACCGTATATCCACAGAGGTCGTGAGAGTAATGGGTTCCCCCAAACTCTCACATGTAGTAACAGTAATATGTATAAGCTCATGATCATCAGATAATATTAATTTTATGGCACTTAAATGATAAGCAATCTGATTGCCCGGCCCGGAAAAATTTAATGTGTTTGAACCTCTAGCATAACTGAACGCATAGCTACGTGATCCACCTGGGTTCTCATGCGTAGCCGGTCGAATTTGTCGCAATTCCACTTGAATTAATGTGCCATCAGAATGTGTATTTAAAGTAATTCCATCAGCCATTTTTATATTAATTGATAAAGCATCTATAGCTACTCTTGCATTTTCCAAGGCTTCTTGCTGTGCAATTAGTCCTGTAGCCACATTTGTAGAATACCATAGCAATCTTGATGCCCCTGTAAGCAAAATAATCCACACTGCTACTGCAATCATTAATTCCAGCAAGGTAAAGCCACCGGTATTAGATTTGGCATTGTGGATATTTTTATGTTTTATAACAATCATTAGG
>WQVX01000050.1 GCA_009785615.1 Defluviitaleaceae bacterium
GCAAGGTAGCTTTGCCGTTAGCCATAGTATGACTTCCGTCAGTCAGATGTCCGCCCATCAGATTGGGCAGCTTACACACGCTATTCAAATGGCTGCTGAAGGTACTGGCGGTGGAGGGGGAGGCGGCACGCCTCAGTGGAATATACGCACTGGAGATGTAACCCCAAGAGGAAGAGAATTTACTGAACATGCTGCTGAACAAGCTAATGCGAGGAAGTATTCTCCTCAAGATGTAGATCACATACTTGATAACTGGACACATAAGCGTTATCAGCCTGGTGGACGAAGTGTTTACATCTATCGAAGCGGAGTTAAAACCCATCATATCGTAGTAATGGATAAAAACGGAAGGACAATCATATCTGTTATTGGCGGTAATACAAAAAATGGTGCATCTAATACTATGCTTGAATGGAAAGACGTTATAAGAATGTTAGAAAATCAAGGCGGGTATTATACAATGCCTATGTATTAGAAAAGGAGTTAATAATGGCTAAATTAGTGGATTTTGGTTCTAGGTTAGAGCCGGAGAATGGCTATGAACACCTAAGGAGAACCAGGATTGAACTTGATATTAATCTTATGAATAATAGAAGATTTGTTTATGACGCAAATGACCCTAATTACAGAAATTGGATACCTTTTGAATTCAAACTGCAAGTAGGTAAAAATGAGTTATATGAATATCCAGAAGAATTTGGAGCTACTTTTAACATGGAGGAGCTAAATAATTGGTTTTTGGGTATGGAAAAATTATATAAAGAAATCGAAATAATGGAGCAATCAGGTGTTCATTTCTTAGAGAGTAAGCCGATATTGTTTAAGTTTTTTACTTTAGAAACCTATTTTGGTATGGATTTTGAATATGCTGGTGAATACCACATCGAAATAACGGTATGGATTGTTATGAGTATGTTACCCAATAGCGACTCAGTAGGATTTTATCGAGGAATTCGTTATAGTGCTACAATGGAAGAAGTTAAAATTTTCATGGCAGAACTAAAAAATGAACTAGATTGCTTGATTAAAACTACTGAAAAGTAAAAACTATGCTACACCTTGAAAAGTAGGCTGATCATTTTGGTCAGTCTATTTTTTGCATTGTTAGTTTAGACTTATATCATGCAATACGGCATGTAGGACACACACCCTGGCCGTATTAAATTCAATTTTCAAGTCAATAACCATGTAAAATTTGATTTTTTGGTTATTGACTTGGATTATTCCAACTATTCGATAAGGGAGTATAGCCGTGACATATGACAGTATTAATTCTGTGTTGATAGATAGATTTCCAGAACTAGCAGAAGAAATTAAAAAAGAATATGATTGGTGGAAAGATGAAGAACCTCCCCCATATTGTTTATTTGAAGGTGTGCTTAATTCAAGTGGATTTATGGAAAACTTACTGTTTGAAGAAACGAATATTGAACTAATCAAAAGAATTTTTATTATGTTTGAGGATATGGCTGTATGTGAAGATGTAAAGGTAAGAACTCTATTACAAGTTGGTCTGCTTGAATATTTATGGGGAGATCATAAGCTACTAACCATTGCTCATAAGTATATGCATCCTAATACAAAAAGACTTTGCGAAGAATTGCAACCTTACTTCAAGACACAGTTTGAACCTGTAAAATTAAGTAAAAGAAAAAGCAAAAGAAGGAAGTTAATTTAGCACACTTAAACGATAGATTTATTTTAAGTACATCGTTGAAGATTTTTTATAGCAAGGTGATAATAATGTTTAAAATCAGAACTAGAATAGGATGTAGTATTAAAGAACTAAAAAATATCTCCGTGAGTGTGTTTAATGAAGAATGGGGGGATGTAGAGGGATTTGTAGAAGTTGTAATTGGAGGAGATAGAATGGGTTATTATCATGAAAATCCTTTACGACCAAATGAAAAAGGAGGCGAATGGATTACATGGTGGCTTTCATTATTTTTGGATTGTGCTAATATGATTACAAAAACTAATTACGTAGCTTTTGTAGAACCTGAAACCATAGGATGGTTGGAGTTTATTTTATGCAATAATATTGTAATATTTAGCAATGCTATAGAAGTGGGTTCTGAATCTTTGCCCGGTCTTTCTGTATATGAAAAGCCTGAATGCTTTTCATATAGGGAGCCAAAAGATATTGAAATTAACTTAAACGATTTCCTCCAAGAAATTTACAGAGCTGCCGAAAGTTTTCTTGATGAATTAAAATCCATTAATCCACAACTAATGGAGAGTGAAGTAATAAAAAGAATATTAGAACTTTACGAGAAAAGACATCACATCGCTCAATAACAAGCTAGAAGAATAAGCACATTATTATTTAATTTTCAAGAAAATAGACTGATCATTTTGGTCAGTCTACTTTCTTGTATCATTACGCACACCATAATATAGGGGATGAAAGGTTTATGAAAAGTACTTATTTCGATGAATATGATCTTCTTGAGTTGTTTAATGCTGAACCAGAGATGATAGGTTCTGATGAAGCAGGTTTATACATGTATAGTAAAACAAATAGTAACGGCGTACAAATATTGTTGCTTTTATCAGTGCATGAAAATAAATGTAGAATTTCATTAAGTATCGAAGAGACTACATTTTTTAAAGTAGAGCTTAACAATGTTGAAAATCTCCATAGAAAAGATGGGTGGTTAAGAATCCGTCAAAGTAGTGGTGAAAATGATTTTTTCATATGCTTTTACCCTATATTTTATGTGACAACAGGAGATACTCAACCTCTTGTACCAACACTCATATTTCACGATGAACTAAAAGGATATTAACACACTTAGAAAAAGCATTAATGATTCAAAAATAAACCGCCCAAAAGTCAACATTGGGCGGTTTTATACCAAAAATCTATATTCATTTAAAACACTAATAGTTAAATTTTCACATATCATTTTGCTAAATAATTGTATAAATTACTCGCCATTTTACATCTGTTATTTCAAAAAGATCTTGGCGTATTACATCTTTATGAATTCCTTGTGGGACTCGAATAGTACCTTGGTGAAAATAAGGACTCATTTCAATAATGGTTGTATAAAAGCCTTGTGAAGAATAATAGTCAAAACTGTGGAGAGTTGTATTTTTTTTACAACAGGGAGTAACAACATCTAATTTTATAAATCCTGCATCTTCTGAATGTGCTTCATTCATAGCACCTCCCCACCAACTCATCAGATCAGATTTACAAAATGGACATGAAACTCTTTCAAAATTTGATCCGGCATTTGCAAATTTAACAGTATCATTTACAATGATTGTTACATTATCTTCATACCATGAAAATTTTTTTATTTTATTTATTGCGCTTGTGCTTAGAACATATCGTGGATCTTCCGGGATAAAGCTAAACCAAAAATCTGACATAATATATGACCTCAATGCTATATATTTTTTAACGTATCATTTCTGCTGAATAAGATAAAGGCAAATATGTATTAATTGTAGCACATTTTCTTAATAAAACAATCAATATTTGTAAGTGCAACACCTCTGTCAAAATAGAAATTTGGACAAGTTTTGGCATCGTTCATGGAGGTTTATAATGGCGAGAATGAACTGTATTTGCGGTGAAACCTTATCAAATTCGGCAGCTCCCAACGATATACAACTAAGAGTTTATACCGATAAGGAATGGGACTCAATACTAGAGGTTGATATTATTGAAGCATGGAAGTTTCCGTTACCTACTCATGATGTTTGGAGATGTCCAAAGTGCGAAAGAGTGTATGCCTTTGAACCTAATAACCATACAGCGATTAAAGTTTATAAGCTAGAAGAATAAGCACATTATTATTTGATTTTCAAGAAAGTAGACTGTTCATTTTGGTCAGTCTACTTTTTGCATTATTAGTCTATTTAAAAGACATGAGGTGATACACAATGATGAATACAGCATTTGGACTATTAACGTTTACTATAAATGGAAAGCCATTTGAAATAACACCTACTGAGATTTCTAACAAATACAAGCATTTTCAAGTAGATAAAAGATATCAGGTAGATTTATCAGCCGTAAGGCAAATTGGGGAAGAAACAGTTATAGTATGTCAAGTATTTCCTTCTGACTCTTGTGGTTTTGGCTCTTCAACCGGTGAAGGTTTATCTCAAGTAACTTTTGAAAGTACCGGGAAAAAAATGTGTATAGGGACAATTGGAGATCTACCAAATATCACATATAAATATTCTGATTACAGCATACAACTGACTATTTCAAAGGAATCGGAATATACAAGTTTCGTTTTCATAATAGCTTGGTGTAATTCGCCACTAGCTGATACAGATAGTGCTGTGTTTTTAGCTGATCCAATCTATCAATTTTGCGGATGAAAGAATGAATGTACAGCGATTAAAGTCTACAAACTGGAAGAATAGTCATATCATTATTTGCTTTTCAAGAAAGTGGGCTGGTCATTACTTGATCAGCCCACTTTCTTGCATTGTTAGTTTATTTAAGACACACACCTTTGTTGTCCGGAGGCTGTCAACTACAGGCGAGGTTTTGCAAGATAAAAATGATGCTACTCAAATCATTAGTTCCAAAAATCGAAAACAGGAGGGTTTTTTAAATGAAAATAGGAATACCAAGAGCATTGCTCTACTACTTCCATCATGATTTATGGCTAAACTTCTTCAAAAACTTAAATATCGAAACAATTGTAAGTCCTGAAACAAACAAGGCAATTGTTGAAATGGGTGTTAATAATTCTATTGATGAGGCTTGCTTTTCGTCAAAAATATTCATAGGTCATGTAGGTTATTTACAGGACAAATGCAACGTGGTTTTTGTGCCACGTATAGAAAATACAGGAATCCGTGAGGAATACTGCACAAGGATTTTTGGGGTGTACGACCTTGTTAGAAATACTTTTCCAAACGTCAAATGTTTACATGCTGATGTAAATTATCTTTATGGCAAGTCAGAACCCGGTGCATTTATAGAAATTGGGGAAGCACTTGGTAAAGATAAATCCGAATCCTTAGAAGCGTACAATAATGCCCTGTTAACTGCCAATAGCATAAAAGAAGCAAAAATTTTGCAACAAGAGAAATTGCTTAATAGTAATGGCACAAAAATCTTAATTTTTGCCCATGCTTACAATTCTTATGATGCTGCTGTCGGAAAGGAAATAACAGACTTTTTCATAGACAACAATATTAAAGTTGCGTATGCAGATGTGATTAACGAAAAAGAAGCACAGTTATTAACCCAAAAATCTTATGGCAAAAGAATTTATTGTAGAGTTACAGCACAACAAATCGGAGGTATAAAAAAATACAAAGACAATGTGGATGGGATTGTAATTATATCAACTTTTCCTTGTGGCCCGGACGCTATATTTAGTGAATTACTAATTAGGCAGATAAAAGATAAGCCCATTCTAAATATCGTTATCGATGAGCTTGATTCCAAAGCAGGTATTCAAACACGCATGGAGAGTTTCATCGACATTATTAATAATAGAGAGGTAAAGCATTGATGGAAATAACAGAAAACATGAAAACTACCGAAAAAATAGCATGTGTCCCTACAGCAGGTGATTACGGCATTATAACCGATATGTTGATACAGAGATGCTTGGGGTACAAAACCATGCCGTGCCCTCCAATGACTAAAAGAACGCTTGAACTTGGCGCAAGGTACAGCCCTGATATGATATGTACACCTTTCAAGATTTCATTAGGAAATTTTATAGAAGCAGCAGAAAATGGAGCTAATGTGATTATAATGCTCGGAATTGTTTGCCGATTGGGTTTCTTTGATATTTTACAAAAGCAAATTTTAGATGATTTAGGATATGATTGTGAAATGTTAATCCTCTTTGACTATCTTCCAACGGTTAGCGGAGAGTTTCCGACAATAAATAACATGTACGAATGTTTAAGGGCTATAAATCCGGATTTGACTAAAGAAAAATTTTATTCGATTTTTGAAATTATGGCTAAAGTTACGTTTGATAAGGATTATTTGGCAGACTTCATGCGAAGGAATATTGCGTTTGAAGTACACAAAGGCGAATACGAGAAACACTACAACGATTATTTACAAGAAGCAGGAAATGTCCAAAGTGTTATTGAAGCCGAAGAAATTTTTGCAAAGTACAAAGAGAAAATAGAATCCGTTGCCATAAATAAACCGGAAAAACCTATCCAAATTGGTATTATAGGTGAAATATATGTAGTCATTGAGCCGTTTGCAAATTGTAATATAGAAAAATGGCTTGCTAAACGAAAAGTAGAGATTATTCGTCCTTCCGATTGGTCAAGCACCGGGGTTGCTATATGGTCGTTGCCTGAATTAATTAAAAACAGCGGTGGATATGTAAACTACAATATCGGCAGTACCGCCAACGATGTAATTGCCCAAGCTCATCAAATGATGAAAGGTGGTATTGATGGAATCATTCATGTTAAACCGGCATCTTGTTCACCGGAAATAACAGGTATGTCTATCTTGCAAAATATGTCTCGTGATTACAACATTCCTATTATGTATCTTACATTTGACACAGGAACAAGTGAAACAGGTGTTCATACAAGGCTTGAAGCCTTCTATGACATGGTTACTATGAAAAGGGAGCGAGATTAAGGGGATGAAAAAGGCATATTTGGGTGTTGATATTGGTTCAATTTCAACAAAAGGCGTTGTAATCGATGAGAGTAGTAATATTTTATCTGACAGCTATTTATGGACTTTGGGTAATCCCCTCCAAGCTGTTAAAAATGTATTAAATGAGATTTCACAAAAACTTGACAAAAGCTACACTATAGTAAATTCAGGAACAACAGGTTCCGCAAGAAGATTAATAGGTACAGCATTGGGTTCACGAGTTATAAAAAATGAAATATCTGCTCATGCAATAGGTACGCTTTCAATTGTTCCCGATGTACAAACTATTTTGGAAATAGGCGGGCAAGATTCAAAAATTATCTTGATTAATAATGGCGTGATTATGGATTATGCCATGAACACTATTTGTGCTGCCGGCACAGGGTCGTTTTTAAGCAGCCAAGCAAAACGACTTGATTTAGAATTGGAAGATTTCGCTGAGATTGCTTTAACAAGTGAAAATCCTGCTAAAATTGCCGCACGGTGTACAGTTTTTGCTGAAAGCGACCTTGTACACAAGGCACAGATTGGGCATAGCAAAGCTGATATAGTGGCAGGACTTTGCCGCGCTATAGTCTTAAATTATCTAAACAATGTGGGAAAAGGAAAACAAATCAAATCACCTGTAGTTTTTCAAGGCGGAGTCAGTAAAAATGCGGCAGTTGTAAAAGAATTTGAAAAAGAACTTAAAGTCCCTGTATATGTTGACCCGGATGGACATCTAATGGGCGCACTTGGGGCAGCAGTTTTATGTAAGGCAGTAAAAGAAGAAACGCCCTTTGATTTTAACCTTACAGACATTAACTTTGAAACAAAAGGTATTGAATGTAGTAATTGCCCCAATAACTGTGAAATAATTTGCGTTTACAAAAATAAAAATTTACTTGATGCATGGGGAAACAAATGTGAAAAAGGTGCGCAAAAATTACACTCGCTCTAATAGAGCGAGTTTTGTTTTTGGGGAGGGTTCTATATGGAAGAGGTAAATACTGAATTTTGGAATCTAAAAAAACACCTTGAACGATGTAAAGATTCTTATAAACAAGAAATATTGGAACTTGATAAAAATGGAGTTTATGACAAAGCTCCTGAAATAAATAATCTGGAAACTGTATTTATGGAAATCTGGTTTTTGCTTGATATGTCCATAACTATACTTAATGATATCGATTGGCCCTATTGTATTCTTGGAAAACGTCTTACCAAAGACGATGTGCTTTATTTGCTGTCCTTGGAGAATCCTCTTAAATTTTTAGTTACCCGATGGGATTTATACGAATATTTTACCGACTCTTACGGCAAACCTCCTAATTTTAATGTCTTTATCAACGAACTGAGAAAGGAATGGAGGGGTGGAGGATGAAGAGATCAAAAAAGAGAATAAAAAAAGGTCATAAAAAGCCCATTCACTGCCCATATTGTGGCGGTCAAGCGTTGCTTAAAGATGCCAAAAGCCTCTTTAATGATCCTTATATAAAAAAATTATTTGTCTGCGTCCGTTATCCCGAATGTGACTCATATGTGTCAGCCCATGAAAATACTTTGGAGCCTATGGGATCGTTAGCTAACGCTATTCTGCGAAAAAAGCGTATGATGGCTCATTACCATTTTGATCAACTATGGAAGAGTGGTATCTTTACCAGAGATGAAGCCTATAGATGGCTTTGCTATCGGTTTGGAGGAAATGCCCGACGGATCAGTACCCATCTTCACATAGGGGCAATGGGCGAGACCATGTGCGACAAGGTTGTTAAAGAGGCTAAACGAGCACTTTGGGCAAGAAAGAAAACACAAGAAGAGAATGGGGGCGCATGATATGACTGAAATAACGCGCCTAACAGAAGAACAATGCAAATTAGTAGAGGATAATATTAATTTAGCCTATGGTGCAATTCAAAAGTATGATATCAAAAAACGATTTGGTCATATTTTAGAAAGTGATGATATAGAGCAGATTGCAAAATTAGCCCTTTGTGTAGCCGCCACTAAATATGACGGTACACAAGGGGCTTTTTCAACCTATGCTTATATTTCAATTCGGAATGCTATTTATTTGGAGGCCAAAAAGCATTTAAGTAAAAAGAGAAGCGAGTATAAGACTGTTCCTTTGGATATCTTGGACAATGAGAATGAGGCTGAGTTTTCCCAAGAGTATGAATGTGAAGGCTTTTCCCAAGTACATTCAACCGAGGTGTCAAAGGCTCTTAACAGCGTAAAACGGCGGCACAGTAGCCGAACCATTGACGGCATAGAGGCTATAAAGCTTCAAAGTGAAGGCTATAAACTGGAGGAAATCGGTGAAATGTACGGCGTTTCCGGTCAACGTGTAAGTATGTGGATTAATCGGGCAAAAAAGCGGCTTGTTTCAGATAAATCATTTATAAATGCGGTATTTTAGAACCTGCGGTCAATAATGGGTTGTCAGATTCTTAATGTGAGTTTGCAGATTTTTTATATTGCGCAAATGCGCTAATTTAATTCAGGAGGACAATTTAATATGAAACAACCAAGTATTTTCAGTAAGAAGGGCGGTAAAATGAAAAAATTTGTATCTACTGCTCTTTTAGCAGGCGTAATATTTACTTTACAGGTTCCAATTTTAGCAAATGAAGTTCTAACTTTACAGTCTCCGGCAGAATGGTACAGCGATGAAGCAGAAGCCTACACTTTATTAGTTACAGAAGATCCCTGGGTATGGCATCCCATAAGTGTAACCAATGAGCCTGTAAACGGATTTAATGCAATACGTAAAACCTACGCCCTCCCACCCGATATCAACCCATCTGTCATTCCAACCGAGGATGTGGAGATGTTCGGACAGTTATTTTCTTTCGCTTTTGTAGTACAACAACACACAGCAGACGAATCTTTTATGGAAATACGAGAAGAAGTAACTATTGAAACACGTAACAACAACCTGAATGATATTTTACCACAACTGGATCAAGAAATAAGATTTGAGCGTGACGGATTTGCGGGAACTCTTACATTGGATATTCACTCAATCAGAAGTGTCCCGGCCGGAAGAGCTTCAAGCACTTCAACTCAGACAAGGCAGAGGACATACCCACATTTGTCAAGCCCTGATAATGCCTTAATACCTCAGACGATTACGGATAGCGGCAGAACATTTCATTTGTCTAATGTTAATTGGGTATCTAACAGCATGTCAGCGGTAGATGGGTTGCCTGTGGCTTCCACTTTCACAGCCCACGCAACATATTCAACCCAAGTTACTACAACACGCACCACAGGATATGTAACAACCGCTGATTATGTTGGTACAGTGTTTAGAACAGTTCAGGGTAAAACCCTGTATACCGCTGTATTTTTTGGTGAACCAATTGTAGAAGTATGGCTAGAATCGGAATATGTACCTGTGATTATTGAAGAGATGGAAGAAGAGGAATATGCGGGAATAACTCCGGTAGCATCTGTAAGACAACAAGCAAGCGGGATGAGTGAAGGTATAATAGCTGCCTTAGCGGTGCTTGGTTCTTTGCTTGGCCCGGGAGCTGCCGGTGCAGTTGGGTTCTTTGCAGCAAAGCATTTTCTTGGATATAATGTGACGATCTACAGTGTTAATGGCCCACATGATATTGTTAAAGCTCAAAAAATTAAGTTGAACCTTGCCGATCCGCAACCTGTTATTAATCTGAGCGAAGCTGCAAGCAAAGCCCTGGCCGCAACAGAGAAGTATGAGATCCACTTAGCAAAAAGGGCAGTTCCGAAGCTTGTTGATAAAGATGTAAGGGTTGTTTTGGGAGATAAAGAGGCAGTGTATACTATACCAAAGGATGCTGTTAACGCTGACCCTACCTATACATTTACCGTCAGCTTTAATGATGACGATGGTGGAGGCATCTAGCTCATGAATAGATTTTACCCGGCAGTTAAGAAGCTGTATTCTTAATCATCCGGGATGATGGACAGATCATTAAATCATTATGCGCCCGTACACTACAGAGATATCTAGCTGTAGTGTACGGGCGTTTTTTTTATTCAAGATTTTGTTTTGCAGCACTAAGCATCAATTTAATTCTATTAAGCTGATTAACCTCGCTGGCTCCCGGGTCATAATCCACTGCCACAATATTAGATAAAGGGTATTGGCTACGTAGTGTTTTAATTACGCCCTTACCTGTTACATGATTTGGCAGACATGCAAAAGGCTGAGTACAAACGATATTATAAGTCCCGGAATGAATCAATTCTACCATTTCGGCAGCCAAAAACCATCCTTCGCCTGTTTGGTTGCCTAAAGATACAATAGGTTCTGCTAACGCTCCCAGCTCATGAACATGTAATGGTGGCGTAAAACGAACACTCTGCTTTAAAGCACGGCGCATATGAGTTCTATACAGTTCTATCACATTTATAGCACGGTCAGCTATCCATTTGGTCTTGCTTTTTCCACCCAAATATTGTTTAGCAAATGTAGCATTATGGGCACTATAAAGCAAAAAGTCAGATAAATCCGGTACTACTGCTTCGGCACCTTCCGCTTCCAGTAAGGCTACTATATCATTGTTGGCTGTAGGGTGAAATTTCACCAAAATTTCACCAACAACACCCACTTTTGGTTTTACAATATCTTGCAAAGGCAGAGTGTCAAAGTCTGCAACTATTCCGTATATATTCTTTTTGAAGTCAAAGAAGCTCCCGCGTTTTAAATCTTTTCTACACTTGGCATTCCATTTTTCATACAAAGCATTAGCAGAACCGGGCTCCACTTCATAAGGGCGTGTTTTATATAGCACTCGCATTAACAAATCTCCATATAATAACCCTTGCAAAACTTTATTAATTAGCCCGGGAGAAAAAGTCATACCCGGGTTTTTTTCTAGCCCCAAAGCATTTATAGATACAACAGGAACTTGAGGCATCCCCGATTTAATCAATGCTTTTCTGATAAAAGCAATATAGTTAGAAGCGCGGCACCCTCCCCCGGTTTGGCTCATAAGAATGGATACATTGTTCAAATCATATTTGCCGGATTGAAGTGCATTAAGTACCTGGCCAACAGAAATAAGAGCCGGGTAACATGCATCATTATTTACATATTGCAAGCCTACATCAATTGCATCCCTATCCATAGTGGGCATTATCTCTATGTTGTATCCATGCGCCCAAAATGCTTCTTGCAGCAATTCAAAATGGAGTGGAGCCATTTGTGGGCATAACAGCGTGTGGGTTTTGCGCATTTCTTTAGTGAAAACAACTCGCTCAGGACGTGGAACAGGAGGTGTTACTTTAAACCCTTTTGCCTTGCGGGCGGCTATTGCAGCAAACAATGATCTAATGCGAATACGAGCCGATCCTAAACTGTTAACTTCATCAATTTTAATCAAGGTAAAAATTTTATTACAACCGTCCAAAATATCTTGAACTTCGTCAGAAGTAACAGCATCTAAGCCACAGCCAAAAGAGTTTAATTGTATAAGCTCTATATCATTACGAGTGCAAACAAAAGATGCAGCATTGTAAAGACGCGAATGATAAGCCCATTGATCACGCACCATCAATGGACGCCAAATTTTGTTAAGGTGGGCTACACTGTCCTCTGTAAGCACTGCAACCCCATATGAAGCAATCATCTCCGGTATACCATGATGGATTTCCGGGTCTATATGATAAGGTCGCCCGGCTAGTACAACTGCTGTCATATTATTCTCTTCTATGTAAGAGAGAGTTTCTTCACCTAATTTACACATTTCTTTACGGAAGGCGCGTTGTTCATCCCAAGCCGCTTTAATGGCATTTTGCACTTCCTGTTTTGGGATATCAGGAAATTCCTCAATCATACGTAATACTAAGGCATCGTAATTGTTTAGATTAAGAAAAGGGTTGTGAAACTTGATATCTTGTATTGATTCCACATTATTTTTGATATTTTCTGAGTAGGACGTAACAATTGGGCAGTTAAAGCAGTTATCTGCTTCCGGCACTTCTTTGTATTCATGGGTGATGCTGGGATAAAAAATGTATTTAACCCCATCTTCTATAAGTGATTCTATATGGCCATGAACCAGCTTAGCCGGATAGCATTCTGACTCGCTGGGAATAGAATCCATGCCCCTTTCATATATAGCTCGCGAAGAGCGCGGAGATAAAACTATTTGATATCCAAGATTAGTAAAAAATGTATACCACATAGGATAATTTTCATACATATTTAGAACTCGTGGGAGTCCAACGGTACCCCTATGTGCCTCTTCTGCTGATAAAGGCTTATATTGAAATAACCTATCATATTTAGTCGCAAAGAGGTTGGGTGCTTGTTTTTCATTTTTACTTTCATTGCCTAATGCTTTTTCGCATCTGTTACCTGATACAAACCGCCCGGAATCTGTGGATTTATCTGAATCAGAAAAATGATTTATGGTCAACAAGCAATTATTATTGCAAGCTTTACAACGACTATGAGTAGCTTTTACTTTTTGAGCGATCAAAACTTCTTTGGAAAGTAAAGTAGTGGACTTTCCTTCTTGGGCATGACTTGTATAATGATCTTTAGCTATTAAAGCGGCACCAAAAGCCCCCATTATACCTGAAATATCCGGGCGGACAGCTTCCCTTCCGCTTATTAGCTCAAAGGCACGCAAAACTGCTTCATTATAGAAAGTGCCACCTTGAACAACAATGGATTTGCCCATCTGGGCAGGGTCAGTGATTTTGATTACCTTTTGCAGGGCATTTTTAATAACAGAATAGGCAAGCCCGGCAGAGATATCTGCTACTTCTGCCCCTTCCTTTTGTGCCTGCTTTACCCGCGAATTCATAAACACAGTGCAACGAGAGCCTAAATCCACAGGATTTTCAGCAAACAAAGCGGTTGTTGCAAATTCGCTTATCTCGTGGTTAAGAGATTTTGCAAATGTCTCTATAAAAGATCCGCAACCGGCAGAACAAGCTTCATTAAGCAAAACGGATTCAATAATACCGTCTCTTACTCGCATACACTTCATATCTTGTCCGCCAATATCTAATATGAAGTCCACATTCGGTGCAAAAAAAGCGGCGGCTTTATAGTGCGCCATAGTTTCTATCTCGCCTAAATCAACTTTTAGCCCGGCCTGAATAAGCCCTTCCCCATAACCGGTTACGCAAGAATGGCGAATGTTTGCACCTTCCGGCAGTAAGTCATATATCTCTAGCAAAGCCTTGGTTGCCATTTGAAGAGGACTGCCTTCATTTCCTGTATAAAAAGCATGTAAAAGCTGACCCTCATCACCAATTAAAGCCAATTTGGTAGTAGTAGAGCCTGCATCTATGCCCAAAAACACATTTCCGCTATATTCGGATAATAAACTTTTAGCTACTTGGTGGCTGCTATGACGGGCTTGGAAACTCTTATAATCATCTTTATTTGAGAAAAGTGGAGCAAGCCTGTTAATCTCAAACTGAACTTGCTTTTGAGATTGAAGATTATTGATCAAATCATCTAAAGAAATAGAGTTTTCTGCATTGATTGCACTGCCTAAAGCTGCAAATAAATGAGCATTTTCCGGCAAGATTACTTTATCCGGTTTAAGCACATCTATAAAGCGGTTGCGCAACTCCGGGGTATAGTAGAGAGGGCCTCCCAAAAAGGCAAGTTTCCCTTTAATAGGCTTACCGCAAGCTAATCCGCTGATAGTTTGGCTTACAATAGCTTGATAAATAGATACTGCCAAGTCTGATTTAGATGTTCCTTCATTAATAAGCGGTTGAAGGTCACTTTTAGCAAATACTCCGCAGCGGGCTGCTATGGGATAAATGACCTTATAATCTCCGGCAAGTTCATTTAAGCCATCTGCATCTGTTTGAAGCAATGCGGCCATTTGGTCAATAAATGAGCCGGTGCCTCCTGCGCATATACCATTCATGCGTTGCTCCAGCCCACCGGCAAAATAGATAATTTTTGCGTCCTCGCCGCCTATCTCTATTGCTACATCTGTTTCCGGTGCAAACTTGGTAATAGCACCGGCAACAGCAACTACTTCTTGTATAAAATCAACTTTTACCCAATTAGCTAAGGATAATCCTCCGGAACCTGTAATCATGGCCAAAACATCTATATTTCCCAGTTTGGATCTGGCGTCTTTAGCCATAGTAAGTAATGCTTCTTGAATATTGGAAAAATGTCGGCGATACTCGCCAAATAATATATTATATGCATCATCCGTTACCACAAGCTTAACTGTGGTGGAACCTATATCAATCCCTAGTCGCATAAAAAATGTCCCCTTTTTTTCAGCCGTTTTCAGCAGTATTATACCTTAGAAACATTCATGGGACAACGGCTTATGTTTGGAAAGCAAAGTGATCACCATAGGTATGGTCAAACAGCAAAAAATATTACAAAAGCATGTGAGGATTTCCCGTTACTGAAGTATAATGTAATTGAAATGAAAATTTAATAAAGCGGATTTTTCCGTAGGCGGTATTCCGCCCTTTGTAACCCGACGTTAATCGGTTTGTACCTCGTGTGCTAACCTGCTTCGCCGGGTTTTGTAATTCCATAAATAAAAAAGCCCTCTTACCTACAGGCAGCGGAGTCTCGCAAAGTCAGCCGCTACCTGATCCCGGTAAAGAGGTTCTACAGTTTTATTACTTATAACCACCATCATTTTATTGATATAAAAGCTGGTGGTCTCATACATCCTGAATTGGGTCTATTTTTTGTGCAAAAAATTCCAAAATCAGATGCATTTATGATATGAACATTGTACCTTAAAAACCAAAAACAGGCAATAACTTTTTGGCAAAAAAATTTAACTATTAAACAGATTTTTTATATAAGAAGGGATGTAGATTTACATGAAAAAATTAACTAAAAAGAGATTAACTAAAAAATGTGCAAGTGCAGCAGTTGCTATGGTTATTATGTCAAGCAGCTTTTTCGCCCCATATACATTATACGCAAACACTAACCTATCCAATGTAGATAGAGCCAACCGGCAAGCCATGCATCAATACGATAACCGGAATTGGCAACACAACCGGGCATACATGTCCCCTAGTTACAATTTTGAAACAACCTATCGCTATGACCAATGGGGGCGACCTACTACTTCCAATGTAACCCCTGATCACCCTCAAAATATTAGGAGAGATAGACATTCGGCCTACCTTCCTCCATCTCATGGCGGAGTTACGGGAGTATTCAGCGGATATTTTGAAACCCACAGAGCTAATCCATTTATGCCAAACAATAATAATGCAAGCAGAGCTATAGGAGCAGATTTGCCTTCGATAGCAATAATTCCGGGTGAAGCCGGCGTAAACGTACGAGCTTCCGGCGAGCAATCCGGCGTAATGCCGGCAAGTACCAGTATATCAGGAGGCGGTGGAGGCAACAGCGTAGCCGGAACGGCTGCCGGTGGAGTTTCCGGCGGCGCACCTCAAAATGTAGGTAATCTTGTACCTCAGACTCAACCCGGTTTAGGGCAAGGAGGTTTTGCAGTAACACACACACCTATCCAAACCGGGCAATCTCAAGGTATTAACCCTATTGGCCGTATTATTACAGTAACACCTTTTGCAGACGGCACAATAGGTAGAATTTCTATTCCTGCCTTGGGCATGGAAAGAGCTGTACGCTCCGGTGTAGATATGCCGACTCTTAATAATTATGTGGGTCACTTTCCGGTATCAAGCCAATGGGACGGAAATATAGCTCTGGCAAGCCATAATCGAGGCCCCGGCAGTTTCTTTGCAGATATCTGGAATTTACAGTTAGGAGATAGGATATTCTACGAAACCACCCTTGGAGTGAGACAGTATGAGGTAATCAGGGTTGAACAGATATCTGAAAATGATACATCTAACCTTAGTCATACCCACGAAAATACTTTAACCATGGTAACATGTGTTGCTAACGTAAGTAATATGCGCTGGTCTGTAACTGCTAGAGAAGTTAGATAATGTTAATTAATAAGCGGATAGGTTCATGTCATTAGACGTGAACCTTTTTTTTGGTTATAAGCTAAATATTTAGTGAGGATAGCTTTAATTCGTAAAGGTTTAACGGATAGACAAAATAGTACCTTCTTTCAACTTGATTGGATAAATCTCCAATATGTTGCAAGTAATACTATTTTGTCTATTTTTTTGCATTATTACCATTATCAAATACAATTATTAGAAAATCAGTGCAAAAAGTACTCGCAACAAAGATAACAAACTGACAATTTCAGTAGACGCGACGAAAAGAGAAAAGTTTTATGCGACGTTTGGGGGAAAACGACTATGAGCAAAGCAAAAGAAGAAACAAAAATTCTAAAAACATTGTCTACGAATTTGCTGACGAAATGACTATAGAAGTTACTCTTGAAGAATATCTTAAATCCAATCCCGGGAAAACAGAAGTTGATTATTTGGAATTGAAAAAATGGTCGGATGAGGATTATGTAGGCCAAAACTCAGGCGAAAGTAAGCATTCGAGGGTAGGCAAACGACTTCTTCAAATTATGAAGGACAAGCAATCTGAGTGGAAAAATGAGGATCACTCAGAAGAAGAATACATATTTAAAAAGAAACAGGAGCTTATCAAAGATGCAGAATACATACTATCAAAGCTTTCAGATAAACAACGGAGACGGTATTTGATGCACCACGTTGATGGACTTACTACCGGAAAAATTGCAAAACTAGAAGGCCGGAGCCAACAGGCTATTCATCAAAGTTTAAAATCCGCAAATAAGAAAATAGAGGACATATATGCAGAAATGGTTAGAAATCAGAAGCTGAATGAAGAAAAACAGAAAAGAGAAGAACTTCTTAGCTCTTACTTAGACAAACTTACTGCTATACAGCAAAGACGCTATCTTATGCATTATTCGGAAGGACTTTCTATGCGAGAAATTGCAAAGAGAGAAGGATGTAGCCAGCCTATGATATATAAAAGCATCAAGGAAGCAAGAAAAAAATTGAAAATGTCCTCATCTGAAGCAGATATTTGACAGGAACTTTGACAGGAACTTTGATATGCACTTCAAATATTACATTTATATTGCAATTTAAAATAAAAGCCAAAAAGGGTTATCAAAACCTCAAAAACACCTTGTCAAAAATGTCTATAAGTAAAGAGATTCAAAAACGCCCTAAATATTACAATTATATTACATTTTTTCAAACATAAATAGTTTTGATATGTTTGACCTTTATCATTGTTATAGGGCGGCAAAATAGGGGGTAATAAATATGAGTGCTAAAAGCCGTCGAATCAAATTGATTCATATTCTGAGTGTAAGAAAACGAGATACAATCCCTAGTTTAGCAGAGAAATTGGATGTTTCTGTAGCAACGATTCATCGAGACATTTCAGAACTCGAAGAAGAAGGTTACATTTTTGAAACAGTACGGGGGAATGGCGGTGGAGTAATATTTAAAGGTAATAGCAATCCACACTTAGGTAAGTTTAGCTCAGAACAGGCGCAAGATATTCGTAAAATTGCCGAGACATTAGAAGGAGATTTTGCCTCAGTTTTGTATGGGATTTTGGATATCTATACTTGATATGAAATTGGACATGCTTTTGCAGACTGATTTGATGTTTGGGCTTGCACCTTGACAACTGAAATCATACTTAAACTAAAAAACCCGGGACTCCTTCACATGAAGAGCCAAGGATAATTTCAGAGCAACAGTGCTTTACGATAAATTTATGCTTTGAACTTGGTTGGCGGCCAAGCAACTATTCCGAAAGCGATACACTGTGAAAGGAGAAATGAAAAGAATACAAAAAGAGCGAGGGATTAATTTAAATGGAAAGAAACATTTATCGGGGATGTGTCTACTATGTCGACCTGTCCCCAGTAAAAGGTTCAGAACAAGATGGGGTACGCCCGGTGTTAGTTATCCAAAACAATACGGGCAACAAATACAGCCCAACCATAATTGGAGCCGTAATAACCAGCCGAAATAAAACCTCATTACCAACTCATGTGGAGGTTGCAGGACAGGGATTAAGTGCATCATCTATTATTATGGCAGAGCAATTGAGGACAATTGATAAGTGCCGACTTGAAAACTATGTAACTAAGCTAAATTCTTATACCATGAGGCAGGTGGACAAAGCTTTGAGCGTCAGCTTAGACTTGGGTAAGGGCTGTTGCAATTGTTGCAACAATAAAACTTCGGTTGGTTGATAAAAACTTGCCTTTCATAATACTTTTTTACTTGAGGTGATATTTATGGATGCTATAGCATTAGGAAGTGACACTAATAACTCAGAAATTCTTTCAGGGTATGGTGATTTGCTTAGTGTTGAAGATTTGAAATCAATATTTGGCGCGTCTAAGCAAACAATTTATAAAGAAATAAAAGATGGAGCCTTTGGGACTCCTATAAGAATTGGTAGGGCGTATAAAATTCCTAAAATATATATCCTACATAGATATTTTCATGTTAGTTAAAAAATTGTAGTTTTAGAGCCTATCCAAAATCTCCTTTTCATCATTTTTGCTATTGCATATGGATAAGCTGTTTATAAATTTACTGAGAAAGGAGTTTATCTGTGACAGGAAGTATCCAGAAGAAAAAAGATAGACCAAATTATTATGCTGTATTAAATATCTATGACGATAACGGCAAACGTAAGTTAAAGTGGATTGATACAGGCATCCCCACTAAAGGCAATAATAAAAGAAAATCAGAAGCTAAACTCAAAGAAATTTTGGTGAAATATACTACTGATGGCATCGATATTGGAAAAGACATTTACTTCACAGACTATATGTGGCAATGGTTGGAAAGCGCAAGGGTTTCTTTAGCACCAACAACATATGACGCATATAAAAGGATATTAGACAATCATATAGTCCCGTATTTTAAAAGCAAAAAATTACGTTTAACAGAAATAACTCCCACACATATTCAACAATATATAAATGATCGGCTTAATGTAGTTTCACACAACACTGTCAGAAAGCATTTGGTAAATATATCTAAATGCCTAAATAGTGCAGTCATGCAAAATATTATTGCATATAACCCGGTTAAGCGAATAAAGATGCCAAAAAAAATTAAATACACCAGTGCAAAACATTATAATGAAAAGCAGATAATACAATTATTGGAATGCTGTAAAGATGATCCTCTTGAAATTGTTATCCGGCTTACCTTATTTTATGGTCTTAGACGTAGTGAGGTTCTGGGATTAAAATGGGATGCTGTAGATTTTGATGAAAAGACAATGGTCATTAAGCATACAGTAGTAAAAGCCGGTAACATTCTTTATAAGAGTGATAGAACAAAAAACGACAGCAGTTGCGCTGTATTTCCTATGTCTGAAAAAATAATCAAAGAATTGATGCGATGGAGGAGCCATCAACAAGAATTAAAGACATTGCAACCTAATGATTACCAAGATGAAGGGTATATTTGTACATTTGAAGATGGTAGATTAATTTCTCCTGAATATGTGAGCCATCATTTCACATGGTTATTGGAAAAAAATAATATGCCACATATCCGATTCCATGACCTGCGCCACTCATCAGCCAGTTATTTAAAATACCTTGGATTTGACTTAAAAGATATTCAAACCTGGCTACGCCATAAAGATATCCGGACAACTATGAACCTATATACACACCTAGACATGGAGGCAAAGGAAAATATCGCTAATAGCCTGGATGCTAAGTTACAGGCTTTTGAAACCTAATGTTATACAGAATTTAATGACCTTTGAAAGTGTTAGACCAAGTGTTAGACAAACTTTCTGTAAATTAAAAAAATACAGGCTTCTATTTACTTAGAAAGCCTGTATCTATCACTATGCCCGAGGCCGGACTCGAACCGGCACGGGTCGAAACCCACGGGATTTTAAGTCCCGGGCGTCTACCAATTCCGCCACTCGGGCGAGCAATTAGCATTATACACTATAAATCATTTAAAATCAACTAAAATTTTTTTCTTTTACTACGTCAGTCTAAATTACCCAAATAGTTAGAATGTAAATTAACGTGTTGGCATAAAAACTAGCTGTTGACACTTATTCATCAACAGACTTATACTATGGTAATACACTATATCAATTTTGCGCAAAAACAGACGATATTTGACATTAATTTATTTATTTCGACAAATTTTAAAATTAATGATGTGTTAACTTGCTATAAGTGTGATTTTTTTATTTGCAATGTTGTTGCTTGGTAAAGTTTGCCAGGTTTTGGTGGGAGGGGTAAGTCAAATGACTGATAACCAACTTAATGACGGACTTATTTATACTGAAGAATCCGGATGCTTGGGTTGTAATAACTGCATACGAGGATGTCCGGAATTAACAGCAAATGTTGTAGAATTAGATGAATGTAATAATACTAAAATTCATCTAGATTCTAAATCTTGTATTCTATGTGGTCAATGTTTGGAGACTTGTACACATGATGTCCGCCGCTTTATTGATGATAGTACTAATTTTTTTGATAATCTTAAAAATGGCAAAAAAATATCAGTCTTGATTGCACCGGCTTTCTTACTTAATTACCCTGATGAATATAAGCAAATCTTAGGTTATTTAAAAAACTTGGGAGTAAACAAATTTTACAGCGTAAGCTTTGGTGCAGATATAACTACTTGGGCCTACCTTAATTATATAGCCCAACATAATGCTAATGGTAAAATATCCCAACCATGCCCTGTCATTGTAAATTATATAGAGAAGCATGAACCCAGATTGCTGGATAGCCTTATTCCCATACAAAGCCCTTTGATGTGTTTAGCTATATATCTTAAACGATACTTAAATATAACAGATAAACTTGCATTTTTAAGCCCTTGTATTGCTAAAAAGCACGAAATTGAGTCTCAAAGAGGCTTAGGAATGATATCTTACAATGTCACATTCATTAATTTAATGAAGTACATAAGAGAACAAAATATTAACTTGAAAAGTTTTTCTCCAATTGATGATGAAATAGATTATGGCATGGGTTCGTTATTTCCGGTACCCGGGGGCTTAAAGGCAAATGTTGAATTTTACCTAGGTCAGGAAGCCATGGTGTTACAATCGGAAGGAGAGCAGCACGTATACAAATATTTAGCTCTTTCTCCACCTTGGAACAAACGTACCAAGCCAATCCCTGTTCTGGTAGATGCACTTAACTGTTCCAGGGGTTGCAATTATGGCCCCGCTACAGAATTTAAACATACTAATAATGATTATGTTCAAGTTGAAACTTTTAAGCTAAAACAAGCTAAAGAACGTAGCACAAAAAATAAAGCCGGAGAAATCATTTATACTCCGTCAGAACGTTTTGAAATGCTAAACGAACACTTTAAAAATTTAAAATTAGAAGATTTTATGTGTAGTTATACGCAGCATCCTGTACCAAAGCACATTGTATCTAATAATGAAATGAATATAGCCTACAAAGACATGTTAAAATTTGATAAGGAAGCTAGAACAGTTGATTGTCGTGCTTGTGGTTATCATACCTGTGAGGAGATGGCAAAGGCTATTGTTCTTGGCATTAATACTAAAGAAAATTGCATCCATTTTGTAAAAATTCGATTACAAGAACAAATGGAATATCAACAAAGAATAGTAGAAAAATTTGGAGCCATTGGA
>WQVX01000051.1 GCA_009785615.1 Defluviitaleaceae bacterium
ACATTTGACCTTTTCCTTTTTGGTTTTGTTGGGGAACTCAACTATATCAGGATTTTCGTCAGTTGTTTTGCTTTTTTATTTTCATTACCAGTTTTTTACTTTGGTTTTGCACATTCATAGTTTGAAGGTAAATAGCCCAGAGGCAACCGGTCTCATTTTGTTACCGGTTGAACATTAGAACAATGTTTAACAACCCCATAAAATACACATTCACATGGTTTTAAGATGAAGTTTTTAATCAAGTTTTTTGATTTTTAGCCCATAAAGAGAGCATAGTACAGTGGTCTTGTTATTGTACTATGCTCCCTTAATTTTACTGTAAGTAAAGTTGGTGAAATGATATTAAGTTTTTTGTATTGATTTACTCAGGGGTTTTTTGTATAATGGAAAAATGTTGTAACAAATTTTGCTAAATATCTGAATGGTGTGCGTAAATTAAAAAGAGGCGAGTTCTTTTCATGGGGGCAAATCGCCTCTTCCATTAAAGAAGTGCCTCGTTAATTCAAAGTAATATTATATAGTATTCCGCTAATTAGTTTAAGTATACATATTTTAAAAATTATTGTCAAGAGGAGAATTTATATGCGGTCACGAAATAATGATGAGAACCTTCGCTTAAAAGGTATAAATGATAAATATTATTTATTTTGCCAACTGTGGCAAGAATTAGTTCATCGTTATACTTTGGACGTATATCAGTATAATATTTTTAATTCACTAAATGCCCTCCTTGAATTGGATTCTGTTCTTATTAAGGCAATTGAGGGACTATTTAATACTAATCATAATGTTGAAGCATGTAAAGAAGAATTGCTACACATATTGAAAAATGACAATTTACTTGAAAAATATAACAAGCCCTTATTAAATAGACTTCAAGCACACTTAGGTAAAAAATCAGATAAAGCACATGAGTTAAAAGCATTATACTATCAAATAAAATATGCTGTTAGAGAATTAACTTCCGTGTATCTTGATAATCTATTGGCAGAATTAAAAAATGAAATTGAAAACAGAAATTCTTTATTAATAGAAAAGTATTCAAACGCAATAGTAAGTCAGTGTGTAAGTCGCGGGTGGTCAACCGGAGCCTTGGTTCGTACATTGATGCATTTGTATCTTTCAACTGAAGAAGATGAAATTATGAGATGGAATAATTTTAAAAATGAACTTACCCGAGATAAAGAAAGACATACTGTATTATTGAGTGTGTTTTTTAAGCCAAAAAGCGAGAGAAGCTTTATTTTATCAGCATTGGATGATATGGGAATATCAATTAAATCGTATAGCGAATTAGTGACAATTTATCCATTTGTTACAGATTCTTCTTTCTTAAATGCTGATAAAAGTTACATAGAAATTGACGTGTATGCAATGGATGTATATTCTGCGGCAAATACAGCAATTAGAACTGTATCTGATAAAATAAACATGGCAAGCTTTTATAATTTGATAACTGCTTGGGATTTAAATTCGTTGATTATTGTTTCAATAAACCGTAATAACAATTATATGGAAAAATTTACAGCTAAGGAGTTATATGCAACTAATGATTATGTGGATATATCTGATAACAGGATCTTTGAAAACACAAGACAGATATTTTCTGATGATAGTAAAGTAAACATAATAAACAAATTGAATGGTGCGTTTGGATATGTAAATAGTAGCAGAGCTTCTTTATTCCAAGAAGAGAAGTATATGAACATGTGGATTGCACTTGAGTCACTAGCCAGAACAGATATGTATGGTGACATAATTTCAAATGTAAAAGAAGTTTTACCAGCCGCTTTGTGTATAAGATACATATATCGAATCATAAGAAATTTCGCAGAAGATTGTATAAGATGCAATGTGAATTTTAATTTATCATCAATAAGCGTTGATTTGCACCAAGATACAAAAAGGCAGATGGTTAGAGAAATAATATCAGTCTTTCAAGATGACATTCTTTCTAATGAGCTAAAATCAAAATTCAATGTAAATAGTTTATTACTTCATAGATACGATTCCGTTAAAGCTTTAGTTACAGATGTTAACTATGCAACAAAGAAAATTGAAAATCATCATAAACGTGTTAAATGGCAAATTCAAAGGTTGTATAGAATTAGAAATGAAATTGTACACTCTTCCCTCCAAAATGAAATCCCTTTAACTATATATATTGAGCATTTGTATGATTATTTATCAGCGTTTATAACTGAAATAGTTATATGCTTGGAGGATAAAGGGCTATCAACATTAGAAGAATCTTTTTGCGTTATTAAAGATAGTTATGATGTATTTATAGAATTTTCAAAAAAGGGAAATCATGATTTTCTCAAGAATACTGTTTTTAAAAGCGGGATGATAGACTTGTTGGTTCTTAATGTATAAGTCTTTGATCAAACTTTTTTTAAAAAGTTTGTGGGTGTGGGCAAAGCCCATGACCTTAATCTAATAGATAGCCCCAAAACAAAAAGCCAAACAGAAATGAACTGTTTGGCTTTTACAAATTAGTTGTTAAATTTGTAATCAAAAATTTTCAAAACTATTGCCAAAATTATCAAATAAGGGTATAATGGAAAAGTAACACATTACAGCGTTTGGTTGCGCCGAGCAAGGGCAACAACCAACGCATGAAGGGGATGGTAAGCACATCACCCTACAAACACAGAATATCTGTCGCTGTAAGTAAGCAACAGTATAGCTTAGTTTTGCCTTTTTTACAAGTGTAAACCCGGTTATCTTTGCTTCGTCGAATACTTTAGCGTATGGTATAGGATGTGTTTATTCGTTATGAAATTTTTGTAATGGATCGTTTGAATATATTAAAGTTTCAATTGATATTTCAGGCGTGTAGGTGATGTCGGCGGTTTTTTGGTCGAGTCCCCTTCACGTCTTTTTTGTGTTCAAATTTCTTGTGTTTTTCATGTTTTTATGAAAGGGATGGGTGTTGCCTATGACCTAAAAACACGCTTTTCTTGCTATGTTTGGAATAGCGTAAAAACAGACAATTAAATAAGTTATCATCTATGCGTTTGAGGTTATCCACCTCAAGCTCACACTTACAAGATGTCTTGCAATCGTGGCGCAAGGCATCTTTTTGACGTTATGCGAATGAATAAAAAATTTGGCGTAGGCGAAGAGTACAAAAAAGTAATATCAATATCACAATTGCTTTTGAAATTATATAACTTAATGCATTTTGAAATAATTTGTCGATAACTATTTTGTTTTGAAAATTACATTGACAAAATGCACGAATGTAGATATCATTAATAATTATTGTAATGTTAATGACTGATGTTAGTACATATGTAAATTAATAGCTAAGAAAAGGGGATGAACAAATTATTGTTGGCTTAACGGTGTGTTAACTAAAGTCTAAGAAGTTGTACTCAACTCTTGAAATATTGGATTGACCGATAAGACAGTGTTTCAATGGATTGAACACAGCTTCTAAATCAGTTATAAAAAATAGACCCGGAGGAGAAAGTTATGAAAACAAAATTTAATTTGCTAATAGCATTTATTTTAGTGCTAACATTTGCATTTGCTACAACCATTTTAGCCTCAACAAGCCGTACTTATACTTATGATGAACATTGTATCCATGAGGTTAGCAATCTTGAAATAAGTATGATTAAGCAAAGTGGAATGACATCTGAATATGACACAATTCATCTGCATAGGATCGATACAGAAGGTTTAAGCGAATATGAAATACAATACGAGATTAACAGAATGAGAGAAGCTCTTATTATTCAGTATACTGTATATAATATTTCATATACTGAGCAGGTATCAGGTTCAATACTAAATGAGATACAAGTAGATCCATATAGTATTCTCTGTAGTTTTGGTCATAATTGGGGCAGTGCTATTCCTACAGGTATAACAGATACACATCATTTTAATAATCATATAGGTTGTGTACGGTTTTATTTTTGGGAGATAACCTGTATAAGATGCAGCCAAAGACATTCTTCCGGTTGGAATATGGATATGCACTGGGTATGTAGAATGTAGGCAAAATTATTTTTTTAATTATCAGGAGGCTTTTTGCTTGGTTCAAATGAAATAATTTGATCAGTGTGTTGTTGTAATTACCTCAGCATGGTACAATTTAGTGTGAGTTCGATAGGTCTTTAGTGAAGTGGAGAATGTCGTAATATTTTTCACGTTATAATATACCCGGAGGGAATAAACATGCCTTTTTATGATCTGCGCTGCACCGAATGTAAAAGTGAACATAATATTTCTGCTTCGATGAAAGAAAAATCTGAAAAGAAAATCTCGTGCCCGGATTGCGGCTCGCATGAACTGGAAACAATTTTCAGGACACCTCCGGCAGTTGTAAAGGGTATGCCTGATTTTGCTTGCTCCAATAGGGGCAGTGGATGCGGTTCATCTTGCCCACATGCAGGTTGAGATGTTTGATTTTTTTGATATGTTTACATTTTTTTCTCTGATGGTGGGTTGTTGCGTTGGCTCTTTTGCTAATGTGGTAATCCACCGTTTTTCTAGCGGCAAATCTATTGTAACGCCTAGATCTCATTGCTTTAGTTGTGGGACAAATCTAAAATGGCGGGATATGATCCCGGTGATTAGTTGGCTAATGCTAAAAGGCCGGTGCAGGTTTTGTGATGCAACGATAAGTAAAGCCTATCCCATAGTAGAAATAGTTTGTGCTTTATTATTTGCATTGATGGCTACATATTTGGGTGCATCCCTGTCCGTTTTCCCTTTATGGGGGCTTGCTTTTGTACTTTTATCTGTTGCAGTAATAGATTGGAAAAGTTTAACAATACCTGATGGGCTTTTGATAGTGGGTGTGATATCGGGGCTAATATGGGTTGGGTTAAGCTATGGCGAATCAAAGTGGGTGGATGCTTTTTTTGGCATAATTGCCGGGGCTTTACCGCTTTTTTTGATTGACCAATTAGTATGGATATTGGCAAAAAAGCCGGGATTTGGTTTTGGAGATGTTAAGTTAATGGGCATGTCCGGGATATTTTTAGGCTGGCAGTATGTTTATATAGCCTTTTTTGTTGCTTTTATAATGGGCGGATTGTGGGGAGCGTGGCTGTTGATTACAAAAAAGGCTCAAAGGGACAATTACATTGCCTTTGGGCCTTTTTTATGTTTTGGGATATTGGTGGCATTGCTGTATTCGCTCTAGTTACTCGATTTTTCGACCACAACCTGTACAAAACAAATCATCTTTTGGTACATATGAAGTTCCGCAATTGGTACAATAGGCTTTAGGGTAATCAATAGAGGTTGTGGCGGCCTTGCTATGTGGCGTTGGCTCTGACATAGAAGCTAAACTTGCTTTAAGTATGTCAATTTCTTCTTCGTAGCGCGTTGTGAATTCCTGAATTTTTGCTTCTTTTTCAGAAAAGATCCGTTTATGCTTGGATATTTCATCATATAATTTTTGTAATGCAACTTCATCTATAGGCATACAACTTACATGTCTTTCGTATACCACTAAACCAACCCGGCGCAGTGCCTCGTTGATTTTTTGTTGAGCAGCATTAATGTCACTTTGCAATGGAGAAATAAGAGATTGCTTTTTAAATTCTGTATTGTCAATTTCCTTCTGTAATTCTTTTGAGGTATTATCCCTGTCTAATAGCTTGTTAAACAAACTTGTCAATATTTGGTCACTCCTTATCTATATATGTCTGAATGGTTCCCTTGCTTGGCAAAAAAACGCCGGAAAATCCAACAAAAGCAGGTTAGCATACGATCTTAGAAGCTGTAAACATAGCTTCTTATATGTACGTAGAAAAATTATAACAAGGAAATTATTATATTGCAATGGAACCTTAAATGAGACTTTAAACGGTGCAATTAGTATAAGCTAAATTGACACAAATTATCGAACTTATAGTTGAAAACCAACAAGGGCTAATTGTAAAAAGAGAAAATTCAAGAAAAAATGACAAAAAAAATAAAAAAATGTCTTGAAAAGTTTTGTAGAAAATGCTAAAATGCTTTCATAATAAATTTTAAATAAAAAAAAGCGCAACGTCCACAACATTTCTAACAGAAATGTTGTGGAGACTGTAGGAGATAAGCACATCACCCACAGGCACAAGGTTAACTTGCCGCCGCAATACTTAAAGTGTACATTAGTAATCATAACTCTTTAACCCCAAGACAGTTTTATTATATTTGTCAGGGAATTTAAGTAAAAGTGATTTTGGTGTATCATTGTTAGTTTGTGTTTGGTAGTTAAGCATATGTCTGAAGCTTAAAATAATTAGCGCATGGTGATTATGGCTTATTAATGTAGGTTGTTATCTTCTGTGCGCTTTTAGATTGACCTTTTCTTCTTGAGCCTATCCACCAAACTCCCCCGAGTAGCGTCATTTCTATGATCCCTAAAATCAATAAGTGACATAGGGTAGGCTCCGGATGCAAAAGGAAAGCGATTTAAGGCCGTGTATGATTTTTAACCGGCATTTTCCTTTTCATATATAAAGTCGTTTACATATTCATGAAGATTTATTGGAAAAGCAGTGCCTTGTGCTAACTTGCAAACCCATTCTTCGGCCTCATCAAAAGAGTGAGTTATACCTCCTTGCGTAGATTCAGACAAAGATTTTTCAGATGCATCTTTATTAAAACTCCTCCCTTCTATTCCTATGCCATAAGAACGCTGGCCTAAGCCAACATCAAATATCAGGATGTAATATTCTAAAATCCATTTGATGCCCATTCCATCAACCAATTCTGATTTTGTTACTAATACTTTTTCATTCATATGCAATTACCTCTCTAATTGATAGTATAGAAACTATAAGAACCGAATCTTTATACTTCCTATATTGAAACAAATAGACAAGCAGTAGGATTACATTATAATGAAAAATATACAAAAATGGAAGAATTTTTGTGCGCTAAAATACGGCGTATTCATCTACAGTTCGACATTTTATGCCCCTGAAACCACGGTATATGACGTAAGTTGTCCGTACAATTCTTCCGGGATATACGCTTCTATTTTTGTTCCTTCTTCTACATGAGCTTCTGTAATTATTTCACAGTTATTATGGATTAAACTTACCAGGTGCCCTTCTTTATATGGAATAATAACGGTGAGTTTACGGCGCATAGATTGCAAAACTTTTTCACAGGATTCTAAAAGCGCAGATAGGTTGCCGCCGGTTTTAGCTGATACTCCAATTGCAAATTCTCCCGGATTGTAGTTGTTGGATAAATCGGCTTTGTTATATGCAGTTATCATAGGCTTATCCATGCATTTAAGGTCTTTAAGCGTATTATGCACTACAGTTATCTGCTCGCGATAGTCAGGATTTGATGCGTCTACTACGTGAAGTAAGATAGTAGCATACTGCAACTCCTCCAAAGTAGCTCTAAAGGCTTGTACAAGATGGTGAGGAAGCTTATTTATAAAGCCAACTGTATCTGTGATTAAAACTGAAGCCCCTCCGGGTAGCTCAAGTTTGCGAGTAGTGGTGTCCAAAGTGGCAAATAGTTTATCTTCGGCCAACACATTTGCATCAGTTAGGCTATTTAATAAAGTGGATTTGCCCGCGTTGGTATATCCGACCAAAGCTATAATAGGTACCCCCGTTTGGATTCTGCGATCCCTTAGCACTTTACGGCTGGTTGTTATATCCTGCAATTCTTCATTAAGCTGTTTTATTCGGCTTTGAATATGACGGCGGTCTGTTTCCAATTTCTTTTCGCCGGGCCCGCGGGCACCAATGCCCACACCCCCTGCGCCTCCGGCTCCACCGGCAGCGGTACCACCTTGACGGGATAATTGCGCGCCAATTCCTATTAACCTGGATAGACGGTATTTAAGCTGAGCCAACTCAACTTGAGCTTTACCTTCCGCAGACATTGCCCGTTCGGCAAAGATGTCTAGTATTATCATTGTGCGATCCAGCACTTTCATGCCAAGGGCGTCATCCACGTTTTTAAGCTGAGAACCGCTTAGCTCGTCGTCGCATAATATACCTGTTGCTCCAATTGCTTCTGCGTAAACTTTTAGCTCTTCTAATTTTCCTTTTCCCAAATAACGTGTTGGGTGCGGTTGTGGTCGGGCTTGGATCATATACCCTGCCACTACAGCCCCGGCAGTTTCTGCAAGCATGGCTAATTCTTTCAAATACTGCTCTGCATAGTCATCTTGCTCCGGGTGTGAATCTTTCACTACTCCTATCAAAATCAAATGCTCTAAATTTTTTTCTGTTTCAAACATTTCTCTCAACTCCTGTATTCATCATGGCTTTTGCAATAATTACAAGTGCCGGCCCGGCTAAAATACCTGCTGCGCCAAAGGCTTTTATACCCATAAACATGGACATTAAAGCGGCTAAGGGGTGCATGTCTATCTGCTCGCCCAAAATCCTTGGCCCTATGACGTTGCGCACTATCGTTATAATACCATATAACACCATAAGAAAAGTAGCTTGAGAGTACTGCCCGTTTAAAGCCAGATATCCGGCCCAAGGCCATAATATCAGCCCTGAACCTACTATAGGCAAAGAATCAAACAGTGCTATAACTAAGCCAAGCATCAAAGCATAAGGATTCCCTAATATCCATAAAGCAAGTATGCTGATGGCAGCTACAGCAGTCAATAAAATAAATTCCGATTTTAAAAATCCAACCCATGCATGATGAAGCCGCCTACCTACAGGCTTAGCATATTGCCTTAACCAATCCGGACACCACTTTGCAACAAGTGCAAAAATGGGTTCCTTGTCTCGTGAAAAAAAGAAAGCAGAAACAAGTATTAAGATCATGCCGATTAATAAACCCGGCACATGTCCTACTGCCCGCACAGATTGGATGCTTAACCAATCCTTTGCTGCTGCAAGAAGTCCGGCGGCAGTATCTTCATAATAAGGGTATGCTGAAAGCTGTCTCTCTAATGAAGATATATATTCGGGTGCGGCTTCTAAAAATTCGGTTGCCTCTTGAGAAAGTGATGAAATTCCCCAGGCTCCAACGCTTACAGCAGCTAAAGTAAAAATTAAAAGAGCTACAAAAGTGGCCAAGCCTCTTTTAAAATTTCCTCGTTTAATAAGAAGCCTTACAAAAGGCTCTATCATCAGCGAAATTATAAAGCCAACAATAAAGGGCGAAACATAGTCCGTCAAATATCTAAAAAAGATATAGAATGACGCTATAGCAATTATCACGTGTATAGTTTTTTGCATGATATCATCTCCATATTTTGTTAGCCATATTTTGTTAGAAGCTATTGCAATTTTATATCAATCTATGCTGTCATTCTGTGCTGTAGGATGTATGGAAAAATTATGAAATGCACGACTGTTTTCGGCAAATACTCTCTTCTAAACTATGGTACTTTATACATACAGAAACGGAAAACAAAATTTGAAAAACAGAAAGGGCGGGGACATCTATGAAGGGTTTTGCACTTCCAACAAATATTAAGCAAATAGGCAGTATAGGAGATGGTATGCGCATTTATATGGAAGATTATGTGTGTACATATTTAAGCCAATATGCCCAAACAGGCGGATACGATGAACGCATTGCATTGCTGATAGGGCGGTATTTAATGATAGACGGGCAGCCGGTTCTGTTTATCCACGGGGCGGTACAAGGTAAATACGCAGAAGAAAAAAATGGACTTCTATATTTTACAGAAAAAACAGGTGCATATGCTGAAGCTATGATAAGTGAGTTTTTTGAAGGCATGGAGATTATAGGCTGGATGCAAACTCAACCGGGTTATGGAGTGTTTTTAAATCAACAGTATGCAGGCTATCATTTTAGAGAATTCCCCAAATTTAATCAAGTTATGTTTGTAATGGATCCATTGGAAGGGGTTAACTCGTTTTATGCCTACAATGATGATAGAAGTGCTCTGGTAGAAGTGCGAGGATACTTTATATACTACGATAAAAATACCAATATGCATGAATATATGATGAACTGCAAGACAATAGACAGGGAATTTACATCACAGGCATTTTCATATATTGAATCGGCAGAAAAACCGGAAAAGAAACTAGAAAAGAAACTAGAAAAAAAACTAGAAAAAAAACCGGAAACAACATTAGTGTTTGGTGATGACAGCCCGGAAGATGTAATTCGTAAACGCATTACGGAAAGAGATGCCAAAAAATCAATACGTGAGCAGAGGAAAACCCTCAATTTATTGGTTAGCATGAGTGCTGTTCTTTTTATAGTATCTTTTGTATTGGGAGCAGGGCTTATACAAAGCCAAAACCGAATAGAATCAATGGAGACGCAAATTACTCAACTTAATTCAGCTTATCGCAATTTATATAACCAAGTGGCTAACCCTGTGTTTGCCCCGGGAGATGCAGCAACTATTGAGTATGAAGATGAAGCTAATGTTGGCAATGGACAAGCCAATATGGAATCAATTGGTAATGGAATACCTTTGACAACAGAACAAACATTGGAACAAGCTTTACAGGCTCCGGAATATGCCGCACAGAACCCCGTGCAAACAGTTGCAGATGCCCCAAATCCAACAAATGTAAATGAAGCATACTCGCCGGAAGCTCCCCCCGGAGAAGAATCAGATGTTGCTGAGATAAACGGGATACCCGTACATTCTCCTGTAAATACGCCTACTCCAACCCCGTCACCCTCGCCACCTACAACTGCGCGCATTGTACCGGAAAGCTACGTTATTCAGCCGGGAGATAATTTAGGATCAATAAGCTTCTACTTTTATGGTGTTGATAGAGTTGCAGATATCCTTGCTTTAAATGGATTAACTGATGCAGACATGATAATAGCGGGCAGAACCATACTTCTTCCCTAAAAAATACGGATGTAACCTCCTGTGCAACCGATGACAAAATGAGACTGGTTGCCTCCCTGGTTTTATGCTTATAGCAATTCCGATTGACATTAACACGTTTCATGTTGATGCAAGCGGAAATTGTGCTCCCCCTTCACCGACCGAAGCACGTTAGTGTAGAAGTGGAGGTGCGATACAACCTGTGCTACACTGTAATAAACATGCAATAATTTCTCCCTATCGTTTCTTGCGAAAAATGCCGATATAGAACTGTGTGTATTGGAATGTTACCATTTTTATGCAAAAAAGGTGTGTAGTACCAGAAGGGAGGGATTACCCCAGGGGAAATAGTTTCTAATATCATTTCCGCAAAATATTGAGTATAATGTTTTTGGTGGTGGAGATGATGAGCAACAATTTAACCCATGAATAGCATTCATGAAAAAATGTTGCCGCAAAGCAGCTTAATTTTAAACCAGGGGGTTATAGTGCTTATGAAAAGAAAAATCAGCCTATATTTAGCAGTAATTATGGTGTTTAACCTAGTTCTGCCGTTTTCAACGCCGATGAGAGTTTCGGTGGAGGCTGCAACATCGGTATTGTCTGTGGATATGGCGGAAGGTTTAACGCCGGGTCTTTTGAATCATGTTCCTATACGGATTAATAATCCAGCCGCGCAGGCTGTTGGAAGGGAATTGACTCCCAACCATGCTTACATGAATTTTCCCGTTACGAGCAGTGTTCCAGGCAATTCTTATGTATTAAGCTACGTAGATCGCTCTGGACGGACAATAACACTAACGATTCAGCGAAATTTTGATTATGTGAGAGTTGTGTACGATATTGCATTTCCCGGGCCGGTACCTACCAGTCATGGCTTCCAGGTACATGCAGGCCCTTCCTCTCCTAATCCAAGGTTCTTACCTATTACAGAATATCTTAACCTTACAACAAGACCTATGCGAGATGCTGACAACTTAACCGGTGATATGGTGTATGGCGATCCAACAGATCCAACTACCCATGTGCCGCCTACATTTTATATTGGTCTTGGTGGTGGTTTTTCCTTCAGATATCATGGTGAAGAAGTACATCTTTGGTTTGGCTCAGACGGCACTTTCCATTTTGCAGCCGGAAGTGCAAGCCCTCCTGAAGATTCCAATAATGTTGGAGGAAATGACGGCTTTTTGCCGGGGCATGTGTATGAAGTAACTTTATCTTATGCCGACAATGAAATATGCCGTCAATTGATTATCACTGGTGTAGGTTCAAGAGATCCAAGAACCGGTTTTGGCAGAGTAGATGTTACTCCTTTTGCCAATGCAGGTCAGCAAAGTAGTGCTACTAGAGGCGAAGATAGATTTAATACCCGCAGAGCTGTGGATGTTATCTATCATAGCCGTCATGATGATGATGGTTTTGTAGCTGAAGGCGAGCAATCTGTAGGAAATGTATATGCAGGTTTGCCAAATCAAGCTGTAAATGAATATCCAAGATTACCTGCTGTTGAAATAGAACCTCTTGGATTTATTATTGGCTTTGATGTACCTTCACACTCAGCTATTGATATTAATCATCTTACTGATGTTAGGGCGCAGCTTCAACTGGCCGGTTCCGGTCATAGCTTTGTCGTCGACATATTTGATATGTTTGGTGTTTCCGGCGATCCCGTTGTAGCGATACCCGGTGCGGCAGAAAATATTGATCTTCGAGGAAATCCGGAAATTATCCGGGTTGACGGTCTGGTTTCAAGAATTGAATTTACTTTACTGGTATTTGATGACCGTGACGGAGAAATTTATTTACCAAGTGTTTTATTTAATGATCCTTCATCGTCTATTACTATATTACCGCGAGCTGATGAACCCGGGTTGCCTAACATCAACTCAAGGGGTACGCCGGTTTCAAATGCATATACCTTGTTGCATTTTGGCGTTATCATCATTAATGGTGTATACCATGTTGATATCATAGTTCCTTATGGAGTAAGAGGCGAATATGTAATAGTTGAAAGTAGTTCGCATACTTTCCCTGCTATTGGGGCACCTCCTGTTATTAATATGGCACAACGGACAGGAATGGTTGACCCGGCTTTAGGTATTACACCTATACCTGTACATGCTGAAGCAGTGAATTTTGGTAGATACTTCCAAGTGTTTTTTAAACCTAATGTTCCTTTTGATGATGAGGAAATAAGGATGTTGCTTGGTGGCAACCATAATTTAGACGGCATTGTACAATCGCAAGTATTGTTTTACAGAGGTAATGTAGATGATATTTCCTTACGCACACCGCAATATTTTTCTGTAACTTTGCATCATCATATTCCACGCCCGGGCGATATGCTTAGGCAAACCGGTATAGCAGAATTTACTGCCAGATGGGACATAGCTCAAACTGAATTGCTTGAAAGTCTTTTTGAACGCTTGTCTGTTGGCAATGAATTGGTGATTTACTATGATCTTAACTGGAATATGGAACCTTATTACTACCCGGAAGGTCTCTTTGCTCAAGTACGCATCACTTTAACGCAAGGTGCCGACGGTGAAATGATGGTTGATTATACCCTTGTTCACCCGGACACAGGTGCGCATACAATGGTAATTGACGGCATTGAACTTTTATGGGATGGCCCTCAGCCATTAAGAAATGACGTGGCTCCAATAAATCCGCATCCGATGTTTGGTTATATGGCGGCTGCTCGCTTTAGAGTAGATACATTCCATGACCTGTATACAGGTATTGATGGTTTTGCCGAGCCAACAGTAGGATTAAGATTCCCTTGGATTCACTTTATGAATGTTAGAGCGGCACGCATAGGTGACAGAGTTCTTGGCGGCGGAGCAGCAGGCGGAACAATTCAAGTACCTTCTTCTCCATACGACAGCTTTACGCTTAGCGACTTTGACAGGCATGAGGTTCCACCACCGCAGCACATCTCTATTCATACAGAGCAGACTTATGCTGTAGTGGTTGGTGATAGTCATGACCAGGTTTCAGTAGATGTAACATGGACAATTCCTTCAATGCTTATAAGAAATTATCTGGTACATTCTTATGGCTTGTTGAATCCTGACGGCGAATATAACGCTGACGATGTTAGCTTTGAGTTTTGGATGAATCTTTACATGACTCAATATGAAGATAACATGGGAGAAGATGAAGGATTTTGGCGCACAAATCTACTTTACCCGGAATACAGACTTGATGCAAGAACACACAGAACACAACCTTCAGCACCAATAAACACTGATATATTGCCGGTTATCACAGGCCAGCCGGAGCATGAAAATAATATAATGTATTTTTCTGCAATTAATGGCAATGCGGCAAATGTACATGTTGGTGGAAGCCCGGCAAGAGAAACTTTACGCAGTAATGATAATATTGTTGCTGTAGTACGCTTGGAGCTTGAAGGCGGTGTTAGGCAAAACTTTATAGATAACACAACCCCAATTCAAGTTACCTATAGAATTGATGGTCTGGACAAAAATCAACGTTATTATGTTTATGTGGACTTCTCTCTTCACCAACGCGGAACAGGTGTTGATGTTCATGGTGAACCTCTTGTGGTTGACACTATAGAAACTTCCTTCCTCTCAAGCTTGGTTGGTACCATTACACCGGGCGACCCGGATGTACCGGATGGACTTGATGTAGACCCACCGGCACCGGATCTTAGAGTTGAAGATGATTCAATAACTCTTAACTCTGTAATCCTTAATTGGGACAGAATAACAGGATTGCCTGTACCAAGAAATCATAGGCAGTCTATTGAATACGAGATTATCCGCATTAGAGATACCCAAATGGAAGCGGGTCATCTAAATAACCGTGTACCGTTCCCTCAAGTTTGGCAAAATCTTTCAGACTCTCATGAAGAGATGATAGGTTTAACAACAACTTCCTCAGGAACAGCCTTGCAAGCTTTAAATGGGATTCCTGTCGCGCCTAACTTGGCACTTATAGATATTTTGACTGATGAGGACGACGATCCAATCAGGCTTAGAGATGGTTCACTTGTTTCCAACTCGCTATATTTCTATTATGTGCGTACTGTAAGGACAGTATACGGACCTGACGGAACAATTCGCGCCCGTGCTTATTCTGTTTGGAGTCATGTCAGCGTAACAACTGACATTGCCGGGGCACCCAGAAATCTTAGGGTAGAAACCCAGCGAGAATTTGACCCACAAACAGAAGTTAAAATTAGCTTTGAAGCACCAATTAACCATGCGGCGTTAGCCGGAGTTTTAGGTACTCAAATAAGACTGCAATATCAGCTTAGAATTGATGAAGGCGACTGGATGGATCCTGTAGTTATGCAAACGCCATTCTTGATGCAACATGCGCGCCCGGTTCCCGGTGACGATGCAGAACATTGGACTTGGTTTTTGTACCATATTACCGGACTTGAAGCCGGTCAACGTTATTTCGTAAGGGTTAGGATGGTAGAGTTTGATGGTAATGTAGCTATCAGTCACTCTTTGTGGTCTAATGAAGGAACTTGGATTACCGATTCTTGCCCGGAAGAAGAATATTACAGACAACGTGAAGAAGACTGGCGTCAACATCTGAGGCGGGAGCTGGAAAGACTTTTGCGTAATCCATATTGGGTTATTCGTCAAGATGCTTCAGCGTATCAAGTAATTTTCCGTACTCAAATGTTTAATGATGTAATGGCAAGAGCTGTAGGGGGGCAAATACATTTACCATTTGTAAATGCTCGTCAATCTACCTACTACCTTCCAATGTATCTTTTTAGCCAGGCATGGGAAGCAGAATTGGCTTTCATCCTTACTAATGATGAAGGTAATATGCAACTTATGATTCCTGCAAGATCTATAAACTTGAACGAAAATGATCAGATCATGGACGTAGAAAGAACCATTCGCCAAAGAGACTTTGAAGATTACATGGTTCGCTTAAATGTAAACTGGAGTACTCCAAACCATATTCAAGGTGAGGAAACACTTACCTCGGTTGCAGATATTCGTTTTGATCTGGTAAGTACTCGTACAAATATTGTGCGTTGGGAAAGAGAGTTAGCTGATTCTTTAATTAATCGGATTGATGAAATTGCTACAGACCCCCGTAATGTTGAAGATATCAGAAATGCAGTAAGAGATGGCTCTGCTCCCGAAGATATAGCAAGAGATGTAAACCACATTGTGGAAAATGTTGCCCGTGCGGCACTTGCGCGCGTAGTTAGTGATAATATGCGTGAGCTGACTTCTCGTAGCAGAACAGTAGCTGTACCACGTTTGGATCGTAACATGACAGTAAGTGCAAGAACAGGTCCGGCGTTGTCAGCAGTGGAAGCATATCAGTCTGTCAGTGGCAACTTATGGAACAATGTACCTACAATGGATGTAGGTGACGGACAGGGCATTTTTACAACTCAGCTTGGGCCGGTGGTGTTTACAGGACGCATTATAAATATCCAAGGTATTGAGCAAGTAGTTGGTGGGCCGGTAGCTCAAGGTGTTGTCGCAAGACATGGCTTGGACGACTTCTTTGGCAGAGGTAACTTTAATGTAAATCAATTTGCTACAAGAGGTATGCTGGTTAACAGTGTGGCCCGTATGATGGGAGCACCTCGCGGTACAGACGCTATTCCATGGCTTAGAAGCCAAAATGTAGATGTATCCGCCGCAGGTATGAATAACCCTATAACATACCAGTCCGCTTTGCATTTAATAATGTTGGTATATGAAGCCCAAACAGGTACTCGTGCAGATTCCTTGCAAATTAGAGACTTCAATATGCTAAACAGATTAACATGTCTGGATCCTCAATATAGATCAACTGTACAGGCTGCAATACAACTGAACTTGGTGGATGGAAACACTCTTGTACCAAGTGCGCAGATTACTATAGGATCATTGTTGGAAGTACTGGCACTGCTTGATAGGTTAGTTGGACTGTAAACATGTGTTTTATAAGCAGCCCGGGGCGGATTACCGTCCCGGTGCCTGTACTTTTGGGCATCCAAATAGTAAATTTGATTAAGAGAGGATGAGGATTGCCAATGAAGCGTTACATTAAAAAAATAACAGCGTTGCTATTGGCCATATTGACGACAGTAGGGAGTTTCCCTGCTATAGAGGTGTTTGCTAATCCGCAAAACCCTACGCAAAGGCCGGCAACAGGTGGTATTAGAAATAACCACTTGGCGTCACCTCCTGTAGGACAATACAACTTTCATTTAGACTGGATTTGGGAAAATTGGATGATAGACAACACTCCACCACATCCAAATCCAAATATCGACCAACATCAAAACAACCCTAGCCGTGGGCCACTGGGTTTTGATGTTGTATGGCGCAATACCACGCTTTCAGAAAATTTTATTTATACGGGAATAAATCGGCGTATACCCGGTGATGATCCCGCTTTAAGAACTTTTAATTTTATGAGAGACTTGCGGGCAAACAGCCTGTATTCTTTCCAGGTAGTGCCATGGCATACACATGTCTCTGAAATACCAACTTTTCCGTATTATACGGTATCTACCATACGCCCACCTTCGGGGGACATGTATCAACATTTGTTTTTAACAGATTTAGAAGTAACCCTTGGGCATGGTGAACAAGGTGGTATACAAGTTTCATGGCATAATCCAACTTTTGATGGACAACAAGCTTTTGCACGATACAGAATCGCATACAGACCATTGCCTTCTCCGGGAGATCACTGGCATTTTGGTACACATGTGTATCCGGACAGCCCGGGATTGCAAATAGGCGCAGGTGGAGTATGGACATATGAATTTGTTCATCAGTCATTATTGCCGGGAACTTATTATGAAATTATGGTAGTTCCTTATGCAAACCAACTTCCAATATATAGTGCAACTTCTATATTAATTGGTAATACTCGCTATGACTTTGCTTTTTCTAACAGAAACGGAATTGACAGAGGCTTTATTTCTGAGCAACCATTTTATCAACGTCCAACATTGGTATTAAGGCCGGAAGGTTTTGAATACCTTTTGCTTACATGGACTTTGCCTGCTGTTTCTGCGCCAAATCGTATTGAAATGATCCGAATATGGCAATGGACATCCCCGCCCGGGCCGGATTTTGTGCCTAATGTTGGTAATGCCAACCTTATACACACTATACTTGGTACTCAGGCAGGTACAGCTACGTCGCACTTGGTAAGGCGACCGCCACCACCGGAGGTTCCCTCATGGTATATGGTAGAGATAACCGTATTTATTGGTGGCGTAACAATTGACCCACCTATGCGTACCAACTATGTTATTTATGACCCAAGATTTGATACCTATGCGCCTTATTCACCCACTATCAGAACTATAACTGCCAATGTACCTGATCCTGTAACTTTAGATATTGACTGGAGAGCTTTTACACGCCCGGTTTATAGAGAAGCAGACAGGCATATGTTCCAGATGGTAGGAGCTAACTTTGTATCAAGTTCACCGGATAACCAAGACTTTGTTATTGACCATGATATTGTCTTTTATGTGTTTATCACAGACGATATTCAGCGGCTGGACTTGCCAACCTTGGCTTATGTGGAAAGATTGCCGGCACCCTCTTTGTCAGCACCTCAACGGCATCGTGTACGTGAGGGAGACTTTGAGCCTCCTTTGTATGACTATTTTTATCTCCATCGTTTTACC
Source organism: Defluviitaleaceae bacterium (assembly GCA_009785615.1). Lineage (GTDB taxonomy): Bacteria > Bacillota > Clostridia > Lachnospirales > WQUN01 > WQVX01. The sequence continues at coordinate 18,429 of WQVX01000051.1, forward strand.
CACTACATTAATGCCCAAGGAGTACGTACACCAATAACAGGCAATAAAATTTACTACATTAGAATACATGCTGTTAGGCCGGAGGATGGAAGGCATATATCCAACCCGGATTCTTATGGTTCAATATTTGTGCCTCCAACAGATCCAATTGGAATGATCCCGGAGATAATTCCGGTGCGTGTTAAAGAAGATGAAGATGGTATACAGCTAATTGATGATACATCTATAACTATCGAATGGAATATAAGATGGTTTGAGATATATGATCCTGAAACCAGAACATGGCATGATGTTGCGGCAAGAGATAGCCAGAACAATTTAGTATATGGCAGAATAGCAGAAAGTCTTGACGATCATGTTCGATTGTGGCCGTTAGACCCTGCGACAGTAAATCTTAGCCAGGCTACTGCAAGAATACATTCTGCTTTGGGTCTTACCGGTGCAGAAGCTGCTGCAAGGCCACTTAGATTAATGGATACCAGGCCATCCCGTATTGCTAACTATGAGGTTCATGTAGTTGAATATGCTATTATGTCTGAATTTGCCGGCGATGCTGAAGATCCTTACTACGTCTATTTGTTGGATATAGAACCAAGAGACGAAGTTTGGGAATCTATTGGTTTAGGTGGTGTTGTAGAAGATTCTAATGGTAACAGGCGTTATTCCAGAGTTAATTTTGCGCATAACGAACCTTCAAGGCCAATGAAAAACAATACTGCCTACGTAATATTCTTTAGACCAAGAAATACACATGGCCCTTCCTATTGGCCTACCTATACAAATGGTACAACTACTGCTCTGCGCCCTCCATTGGACGTTGACCCAACAGTACCTGTATTAAGGGTAGAACGCTATCCTATTACAGACATTACCGCAGGTACAACAGATGTATCTATTACCGTCAGTTGGAACGGCTCTTTTGAGATGGAATACGAGTTATGGTTCTCAGAATTGCTTGTTGACTATCCAACAGGTGGAAATCGTGTGCAGGCATTAGCTTTTGGTCAAGATCTTGAAGAAGCAGGCGTAATTTTACGTGATGGACGTTTGTATTATACGATTACAGGACTTTTCCCATATACTCTGTATCATGTTTGGATAAGGGCGCGTGTTGGCGACAGGCATTCTGTTTGGTCAAACCCGGTAAATGAGAGGACTTTAGATATACAGCCCCCTCAACCACCCCGTGGCCTTCGGACTGCTACAAACGCAAGCCTAAATGCATTTAATACAGAAAACGGCACAACTTATCGCGTTGGCGAGCCGGATAATTTGATTTTGGAATGGGTTCGTATTTTTGCGGATCTTCATAATGAGCATCCAGGCCCTGCCAGAACAGATTACGATACAATAGGCGATTATGCATCGGCAACATGGTTAGATAGCCCAAGTTTGACTGCTACCTATATGGCCAAATTTGAAGAGCTTATACCTAACCGCACTTATCACGTGCGTGTTTGGACAGTGCTTACTGTAACAAGGGGCAATTCTCCAACAGGTATAGTCAGATCATACAGTTATCGTATGCAATTGTCGCCAACTGAAGATTTCTTTACCTATATAGAGATTACTATTCCCGCATTGGATGCACTTAATCCAAATCCATCCCAAATGCGCCGGATAGAGTCTTTGACCTATCATTACAGGACATTCCGTTCCGGCGAATATGATGACGAGTACGATGGTTATCAGCGTCCGGAGCAACATCCACTGCCTGAAAGAGATTGGGAATTGACTTATGATACACGAACCAGTACTTTGACTTTTAGGTTCCGTACAGATCAATTGGATCAAACAGGACTTAGAGATCAAAACGTGGATCAGCGTATGATCTCACGTTTGCTACAAGACAGGACATTTGTGTATGATATTGATATGAGCACCTATAGAGATCGCCCGGTGGCTAATGCAGTGGTAGAGGTACCATACTCTATACTTCAAGCTTTTGATGAACGTCAGGTTGATCTTGAAATAACTATGGGTAATCTTAGGGCTACATTCCCGCCGGGTAGTTTGGCAACGCCGGAGGTAAATGCGTTAGCAGGAACAGGCCCAAGCACTATGGCAAGATTCTTTTTAAGTTCCGGTACGCCCGGTGCCCCAAATTTGGCATTTAGTGAAGGTTATGCATCAGCACCTCGCGAGTTGGCTGTGCAAATGATAACACCAACACGTACGCTTAACTTTGAAAATTTTGCTGAACCGGTAGAATTGGCTTTTTCACTAGCTGGCCAGGCTTTATTGATGGAGCAAAATGTAGCATTATATACAGCTACTCCATGGACTAGAGGATGGGAGCGCGTAAATGCTGCTCATTCGCCGGTAACAGGAGAACTAACTTTTAATGCTTATCAAACCGGAAATTTTGCAGTAATTGCACAGGCGGCACCTGCCCAACTTGTGCCAAATCATCCTTCTCGTGATGCTTTCTTGAGAATAAATTCACGGGTAGCGATAACAGATATGGCAACCTTTAATCCTAACGAACCGGTTTCGGGCAATGCCTTTAATAACTTGGTAATGGCAGTAGCTATGGGAAATGCAAGTGTAGCCATATATTCTGCGGTACCACAAGCGGATGTGCAATCTTTGACCAGAGCCGGGTTGTTTGTACCCGGTGAAATAGTATCACGCGAGGCAGCAATGGTAACATTGGTAACGCTTTATGAACGTCGCACAGGTCGTTCTATTAACTCGGATCCATCTTCTGCTCCTCCTGATATGGGGCTTGCTAATCCGTCCAGCCATGGTGCATTAATAGATGCTGCACATTTGGGCTTCTTTATGGGTTCGGCTCGTCCGACAGAGGCTTTAACCATGGGCGACTTTATGACCATGCTGGATATCATTATTTTGGATTCTCGTTAACATTTCACCAAATCACCAAATAAAAAAGCGAGCCTGAAAAGGCTCGTTTTTTTGTGCTTAGAGTAAAAACCGTGGGTTTCACCCCATGTGCGTCCAATTAAGCAGAAAAGAGAAAGAAAACCTGTTAAAATAGAAACAAGATGACAATAGGGATGGAAGTAATAAAAGAATATTTACCGGTGACATGG
>WQVX01000052.1 GCA_009785615.1 Defluviitaleaceae bacterium
GAAAAATATTCTTGGCTTCATACACCAATAAAGCTTGTGACCCCAAAGTGAAAAGACAAATATTCGAGCAAACAGTAAACGGTAGTGGCACTCGTGCGATAGCTCGTAATCTTGGTATTTCTAGGGTGTGTTCGATAATGAAATAATGCACAAAAAATGATAAAATATCATTGGGTGAAGAAGAAAGTCCGACATATCCGCTATAAATCCGGTATCAACTCTGTCACCGTATACTGCTGAGGATGCTACTGCGTTAATAGCTCTTTTTTGTACGCATTTTTTATCCATTTCAAAGGCGTATTCCCTAAGTAGTTTCTTGTCGGCTTTAATGCCACCCGATTTAGTATTTCGCAGTCGCTCCCACCATGGCAGGTATTTTATATTTCCATCAGCATCTTTGCCATAATGGAAAGATAATGTATTGCTTGTAGGGTATTTTAGGAAAATATCACGATTATCCAAAACTTTGAATATTCGTGTTAGAGGATTGGGGATGTTGCGAGAAATGTTTGTGAAACCGTTTATAAAATTATCACTGTTATAATAAAATTTACGCCTTGTTTCATATTCGATATTAGTAATGGGGGTGATCTTTGGCAAAAATAAAACCATTTTGCCACCTATTTTTACTTTTTCTTCTGCCGGAAGTTTAAAGTCTGACATAGTTGTATTCTTATTTTCAAGTGCTTCCGGGTAACGCCGCCGATCAGCGTCAGTACCATGATTTACATAGAAGGTTTGAGGTTTTATACCTAATTATCATGTGTGCGTTATTAGTTTTAGCGTACTTGTCATATCATAACACAAAAAAATAGCCGCCCAGTGACAAAGGTAGTGGCTATTTTTCGTAACACATATTAATTTATGGGTTCGGGCTGTTACCGTCAAACAACTTGCCCGAGCGAGGACGTTCTTCACCGTTCTCGCTTTTTATTATGTCCTTACTTTATTATTTTAACGAATTAATTGTTAATTGTCAATTATCAGGATTTTTGATTTTACCGTCGATTACTAAAAGCTGATCGACGGTTTTTTTATTCACCACAACCCCATTGGGACATATCATAGGAATAAGAACAGCAAAACTACTAGGGGGTTTTGGCATTGGAAGCAAAAACTTTTGCCATGGTCGGCGGCGATAGACGTAATATCGAATTGGCTCGAATGCTTCATACGCAAGGGCACACCGTTAAAATGTACGGTTTTAAAAATTATGAAAAAGAACTTTCTATACAATGTAATACTTTGCTTGAAACTGTAGAAGGCTCAAATTGCATTATTGGGCCAATACCATGTTCCCATAATGGCGAGATACTAAATACACCTTTTCATAATAAACCCATTTCTATAGAAGAGCTTTTCAGCTTAATAAAACCACAACAGCAGTTTTTAGCAGGAGTAATAAAGCCGGAAGTATTGGAAATTGCCGATAAATACAATATTTCCACAATAGATATGCTAAAGCGTGAGGAGCTTTTAATAAGAAACGCAATCCCCACTGCTGAAGGTGCTATCAAGATTGCTATAGACGAAACTGATATTACTTTGCATGGCAGCAGAGCCATGGTAATAGGATATGGACGCATTGGCAAGGTTTTATCAGGAATGTTGCGCGGGCTTGGCGTAGAAGTATTGGCAGTGGTTAATACAGACGAGGCGGCCGCTTTTGCAGAAAGTAACGGCCATTGGTCAGTTCTTTATAAAGAAATGGAAAGCAAGCTGCAATTTGCCGATGTGATATTTAATACTGTTCCACAAATATTATTGGATAAAAACAACATGCAGCATATCCGCAAAGATACCCTAATTATTGATTTAGCTTCGCCACCATATGGGGTAGAAGTTAATGATAGTCGCGATTTTGGGTTAAAAGTGCTGTACACAAATTCTTTGCCGGGAAAAATAGCCCCGGTAACAACAGCATCTTATATTTTAGAAACGGTTAATCGTATCTTAGAAGAAAAAGAAGGAGAACAAAATGAGCCTATATGAAAACCAACAAAATAGCCAAAACAGCCAAAGTAATATTGCTCAAAAGCGAATAGGCGTAGCAATAACAGGCTCTTTTTGTAATTTTGATTCCACCCTTTTTTGCGTGGAAGAAATAGTAAAAAAAGGTGCCCAAGTAACCGCAATACTCTCTTATGCAGTAGATACAACAGATACAAGGTTTATGAAGGCAGAGGAGTTAAAAAAAGAACTTGAAAATATCACCAAAAATCCTATAGTAAATACAATTGTAGATGCTGAGCCAATTGGCCCGCAAAACTTATTTGATATAATTTTAGTATTACCTGCAACAGGTAATACCTTGGCTAAAATTGCCGTTGGGATAACAGATACCCCTGTAACTATGGCTGTTAAATCACAATTGAGAAATGATAAACCTGTGTTGCTGGCCATGTCTACTAATGATGCATTGGGTAATAATGCTAAAAACATCGGACAGCTACTTAATACAAAAAAAATATTTTTTGTGCCTTTTGGCCAGGATGATCCTATAAAAAAGCCAAAATCCATGGTTTTTTTGCCGGATCAGGTTATCCCGGCCATAGAAGAGGCATTGGAAGATAAACAATTGCAGCCAATGCTGGGAATTTCCTTGTATTAGGGTAGTAATAAAGCCTGTTTTGTGCTATATTTTCAGCACAAAACAGGCTTTTACAACTTACACTTTACTTCAACCATTCAAAATGTTAAAATAAAACTGTTATGCAAATTTATCCTTGTGCAAGGGGATTTCACTTTGCGCCATAGATCGGTTTACCGGTCAAGACCAAAAGGAGGTGTACAATAATGTATCAGTACGAGTTAGGTGTAATAGTTAGCACCAGGTTGGATGAAGAAAGCCAAAATGCTGCTTTAGAAAAGGTTCAAGAGTTAATAACCCGTTTTGGTGGTACCATTGAAAAAGTGGATAACTGGGGACGCCGTAAGTTAGCATACCCCATTCAAAAACAACAAGATGGAATCTATTCCTTTATTACATTTTCATCAGAAGGTAGTGCCCCGGCAGAAATAGAAAGTCGGATCCGTATTATGGAAAGCGTGCTACGCTTCTTGGTCATTCGGATGGATGAATAGGGGGAACAACCGTTATGAACAAAGTTATTTTGATTGGACGCTTGACCAAGGATCCGGAGGTTCGATATTCTCAAAGTGCAGAACCAATTGCTATTGCACGTTATACACTGGCAGTTAACCGCCGAACAAAAAAAGAGGGAGAGCCAAATGCCGACTTTATAGGCTGTGTTTCCTTTGGTAGACAAGCTGAATTTACAGAGAAATATTTCAAAAAAGGAATGCAAATCGCAATAACCGGCCGCATCAATGTCTATACTATAGACGATGCGCAAACAGGACAACGTCAATGGAGAACTGATATAGTAGTTGAAGATGCCGAGTTTACCGAAAGCCGTAGTGCTTTTGAATCTCGCATATCTCAGTCTCAACAATCCCATTACGACAGTATGGCATCACAGTATACTCCATCCTCTTCTGTCCCGGTAATGGGTTCTGATCCAATGTTGGGAGGATCAACTTCTTCACCGGTACCGGAAGGCTTTGCCGCTATCACAGAGAGCATTGACGATGACGATTTACCCTTTTAGGAGTTTTTCACTTTTTCTAACTAGACAGGAGTTATTAAATGGTTCAAAAAAGAAGAGGCCGCAGAAAAAAGCGCGTGTGTGCTTTTTGTGCCGATAAAATAAATCGTATTGATTATAAAGATACATCTAAGTTGCGTAAATTTGTGTCTGAACGTGGCAAGATCTTACCACGTCGTATTACCGGCAATTGCGCAAAGCATCAACGCAAATTAACTATATCAATTAAGCGTTCCCGACATATGGCATTGATAGCTTTTACACAAGAGTAAATTCTGAAAACTCATTACTAAAAATGATGCTAAAAATCCCCCAATTTCCAAGTTGGAATTGGGGGATTTTATTTTACTTCAGATTCTAACCGACTTTTTACCCATATCCTGTCTATGAGTGTATGCAAGATAACAGTTACATGTCTTGGCTTTGCACGCACTTCCGCTTGGTAATTCTTCATAAATATTGCCTAGCCGTACACGGCTAAGGTGGCAAGCGTAAGCACTGCCGTCTGCTTCTACATATAGGCCGGTACGTCCTGCGGTACATAACAATGAATTTGCTTTTGGGAACTGATCCTGAAAATAAGGGTCAATCTTCAAAAATGCATCATGTTCACTATGGTTATAACTATACCCTGCTTTTGCATTTATCCAAAAATAAATGTCCTTATTAAGCTTCAAGCGCAATTCCCGCAAAATCTCTAAGTTTTGAGGTATGCCAACTGCACCCGTAGAAATGTAAATCCCATTATCCCATAGATAATGACATTTTTTTAAAAAAGCTTCTATAGAGACTTGCGCGGGATGAAAAGTACACCAAAGCCCTATCTTTTCTTTAAAATTGCCAACCTGCGAAACAAAACTTTCTGTGTCAAAGCTAAGATTAGTCTGGCATCCTATCCGATGCAAGCCGCTCAAAACCTCCATAGCATCCCAATAGTATGTGTGAATCATCGCTTCGCCATAGGGGGTAAATATTACTTCTTCTACACCAAGCTCAATGGCACGATGGCAAAATCGAAAAAGTGTAATTGAGTCGTTCGTAATATCCCTACGTGAAAATGAATTTGCAAAGGGACAGTATTTACAATGATAATTGCAAGAACGTAACTCACCCCTGTAATATAATCTCTTCATAAACACATAAGCGGTGCAAGCTTGGGAGAAATAAACAATGGCCCAATCTCGTCAGCAGCGGCAAGCCCTGCCGGGGTTAAGCTGATAACTTTCCTTTGCGAGTGACAATGCTTTAGACTAATCATTTCATCAGATAGAAGTTTATCAAATTTCGGAAATTCGCTGAACAAATCTGTACCAAAAACTTGTCTGTATTCTTCTATATCTATCCCGGTGGTACGCAATAGATTTTTTATAATATAACGCCTCTTTAGCTCATCATCATTCAAAAGTATACCGTGGGTTATGAGGGAATAATCTTTTGTGTCGATAAATTGCATAATAGTTGTCAATGATTCTACTTCATTCACAGAATAAGGATAGCAGAAATGCAATTTTTCTAAGTAACTCCTACCTCCGCAACCCAAGGCAATTGTTTTTTCAAATCCGCAAGACGCAGTATTAGGGGATTGTCGAGAAAAAAATCTCATAGAATGTGCCGTGTAGCCTTTATTGGTCAAAAAATCGAAACAAGTATACCACATTCTTTGTTTTTGTCCTTCTTCCGATTCTTGCATATCTTCCAGTGCGGTACCCTTACGAGTATATAATGGATATATAAAAATTTCCTTTGGAGCATGATAAACAGCCTGTTCTAAAGAATAAAGTAAACTTTTCTCTGTTTGATCAGGTATTCCATAAATTAAATCAATATTAATCACAGGAAAATCACATAACAAATCTAATGCCTTATGAACGGACTCAGTCGGATGCGCCCTTTTAAGGGTCTTTAACTCTTCATCTAAAAAGCTTTGCACGCCAAGGCTAACACGTTGTACTTTAAACGCTTTTAAAACTGCCAATTTCTCCGAAGTAGTGTCTAAGGGAGAGGCTTCGATACATATTGGTGCATAACTAACACCGGGAAGCATTTTTAGAAGCCTTTCTAATTGATTAGCAGATAACACAAGCGGTGTTCCTCCGCCTATCGTAATACTGTTAATCTTGTTGGGCGATAAGTTAAATTGAAGAATTTGCCTTTCAATAGCGTCTAAATATGAATCAATAAGCTCGTCCTGCCGCGTTACCAAAAACAAATTACAATAACCGCATCTCCATTTGCAAAAAGGCAAATGCACGTAAATATCCAAAGAATCCATCGGATGCAGATAATCAAATAGATTAACATTAATATCCCCATAGGTGCTTTTATGGGGATAGCTATACATGTAAGTTCTCATAGAAAAAAATGCTTATAAGGAACAGTATTTACAGTGGGATGATTAAATCCATGAAACAAATACCCATCATCGACTTCCGGATAACAAGAACCATGGTCAGAGCAGGCAATTACAAAGGTTTTTCCTCGCCTTTTAAATGCATCAAACAGCACAGGTAACTGAGCATCTACATATTGCAAAGCAGCAGCATGAGATTCTAAGCCGTCATTTTTGCCACCTTGTTCTAAATAAAAATAATTGGGATAGTGAATAGCGCAAATATTAATATACATAAATACTCGCTTATCCTCCGGCGTAGAGTCTAACACCTCCAGAGCTTTTTCAATTTGATGCACTGTACTATCTTTGCCGGTGCAACCAAAACGAGGGTTCCAATAACTCTGACGGAACATAGCCGGAAACACCTTGCCGATATCAGAGTGATTGTCAAAAAAAGAAACCCCTCCAATGCAAACAGTTTCATAGCCTACTTTTTCTAAGCCTTGCACAAAAGTTGAACCTTCAAAGGCAAAGGAGTTTGGAGGAGAGACCTTCCCCATACCAATTCCCTTTGGAAAAAACAGCATGGGTTTCTTGGTCATAGGCGTATCATTTATGGGTGAGGGTAAAAAACCCGAAAACATAGCATGGTGAGACGGGTATGTAAAATTACCCGCCGCCCCACGCTTTTCCCATTCTCCGTACCGGTTAAGTACGGGTGTATTGCCCTTCTCTTCACTGGATTTGGCGACATCGTAGCGCAATGTATCTAAGCACAGAAATAAAATATCGTGGCTTCCTACTACTTCGTTCATATTAATATCCGAGCCTTGCCCCCACCCCTGAGAAATACTTTGCGGTACTTCTGCGTGTTCACTCACACTTAATCACTCCGTAATCATGGGATATAAATATTTTTGGTCTTGAGGACTTTCTAACTTTATATTCAATTTGGATTTTTCAAGTTCTGCTACCAGCTTATCACTGACATAGTGCCATTCAAGCAATATTTCTTTTAAGTGAGCCAATTTGTCAACATTGTCCAGAATGATTTGCGCGCCCTTATCGTCCAGGCAGCCAAAAGATATGTCCAGAACCTCAATTTGAGGCAAAATATCACCGGATAGCAACAATTCTACAATTTTATTCTGTTCTTCAGAATTAACAAATCCTAAATATTTTAAGCTCGGAAACCGATTTTTTTCTGCTAACGCAACCAAATCCTTTGCAGCTACTTCCAGTCCATAATGCTCTAAACCCATGTAGATAATTAGCTTTTTCAGATTTGGAAGCTTTGCAGTTTTAAAGGTTTCTATGATATGACCGCTTAACCCGCCTGTAATGATTATTAACTCTTCCAGGTTAGGTAAATCAAGGGTTTCACCGTTTGATATAAGTTGCCCCGGAATGCCCTGCATTACAAATGATTTAAGATTAGGCAAGGCTTTTAACAGTTCTCCATAGTTACCATTGTACTGACCGGATATATCAGCTAGAGGTGGAGCAATTTCTCCAATAAAAAGGCTTTCCAGATGCTGAAATTTTTCTTTGTTATCTGTGAACATTTTTACAAGTATATCGTATTCTTTTTCTTGATCCTCACCCCAAAATTCTGTAAAGCATCCTATGCGCATATTCTTTATTCGGGGTAGATCCGGGTCATTAAGAATGCCGTTTGCAAGTAAGTCTGCGCAACTACCGTCACCTTCAATGTCATTATCATAAGGGTCATCTGTACAATAGTGTTTTGTGTCTACTGTTGAAGTATCCATAAGAGTGTCTGATTTTGAAAATATACCTTCGCCCAACCGATATGATGCAACCTCGCTTCTAAGAGGTATATAAAAATGTCTATGTTCTTTTTCTGTGCTTAATTCTTGGATGATTCCGGATACCTCTTTTTGGCAATTTTCCTCTGTGTCATAAAAAATTTCCTCACCGTACAATTTGGGGATTTTTACTCGTGCTGTTGAACCATCACCACGACAATTTGTATCTACGTTGACAGTAATAACAAGGCTCTTTCCCCTGTTTTCGACTTGAATAGACTCTACCTCTCCGTTACGTTCCCTTGTAAGGCATGAAATCATTGCTTTTCCTCCTTTTTAGACATGAAATAAAACGAACTTGATCGGCATAAATGCTGTTATCTGCATAGATATCTTGATATATCAAGTCTCCTTGTGCATTTATTTCGATAATATAGGGTGTATAAGTACCCGGCTCCAGTAGGATATCCATTCCACTAACTCTTAACCCCGGAAAAAGCTTGGCGGCTTTACCACATAAAACTGCTATTTCATCCAAAGTCCTTGTAGGCAAAAATGAGACTTCCATCGGACTATTATTTAGGTGTAAATTAGTTATAACTCCAGTTGACTGCCGAGCAATAGTATATACTATTTTGTCAAATTGATAAAGAATTCGTAAGTCGAAATATCTACCTCTAAATTTTGCCTTAGGAAGCCATTTTTCTATAACTGTATCTTGGGAAAGTATTTGGTTTACAATTTCTTCAATTGCTTTGGAAGAGGACAATGTATATAGATGCTTAGTATTCATAAGTTGTCCATTTAACATTTTTGCAGATGTACACAAAAGTTCCGGCCTTCCCCTACTTGGCAAACGATACGCCAAAACTCCTGCTGCTCCGGAACCCCAGCGGGGTTTGATAAATGCACCGGGTAGTTCTAACTGCAACAGCATCTTGCGAAGGCTCTCTATTGAAGATACCTGTGGTAATAGCGGAGTACAGGGAATACCTGCTTCCATTAATATGCTTTTGCAAGTTTGCTTATCCAGTGTATTGATAATTGAATCTATGCTATTGAGGCACCGGATATCAGAAGCTTGACCTATCCTTTTCCAGAATGATATATACGGAGCAATTTCGGAGTATATATCGGTTATGTTAGGATTGTTATATACCGGCGGGTCTAGCTTTATCATGTTTAGATTGCTGATGTCGAAAGCACTTAGCATGGTAGGGGGTGGATATGGGATTACTGTAACCGACATGTTTTGTAGTTTTGCAGCTTGCAGAAAAAAATCTGCACGCTTTGAAGTAATTTCGCTGATTAGGGTAAAGTTCATGACAAATGCTTCCACCTCTCACATTTGTGCAACTGATGCAACTTATCAACCCCGCCACCTTAGAGGCGGGGGCATTCTCGGTGTATTTAGTTAAAAACAAGATGGAGTCAACAAAAAGGCAGAAAAAAATAGGCTGCTTTAGCAGCAGCCCAAAATAACTATGCAGGTGGTGGTGATTTATAATACATCTGAAGTATTTGGAGTATTCAAAGTATTCAAAGTGTTATCTTCATCTTCTTTGGCTACACCTAACACCAAACCAACAGTCCTAAGATTAGCAGGCTGATCTATCGGTTTTGGAGCATATTCACCATTTAAAGCTTCCAAATAAATATCGCTTGTGCGACGGTCAATCTTTAGTTTTCTGCAATATACTTCTTTTTCGTAAGTGAAAATTCCTATCTGCTCCGGGTCTATGCGTGGAACGGATTTTACTAATACAATATCGTTGTCTTTAAGCTTTGGCTCCATACTGTTGCCGTCAATACGAACTGCAAAATCTGCTTTAGCAGCATTTGGAACCACAATAAAGCGTCCCATTACATACTCTATTTCTCTGTGGTCTCCCAAATAGTTGACTAAGTTTGCAGACATCGCTTGGCTATAAACTTGTAAAGTAACACGGCTTTTGCTTTTATCATTCTTTTTGGAAGAGCTTGTTGGCGAATAATGGCCTCTGCCGCTTTCCATTTTAAGGATACAATCTACTAAACGCTTGCCGTGATCGTCTAGGTTGCGGTAGCGGTTTATATTGTCATATTCTGTATCGGTTACTTTTAATATGTCGTCAACCCGCTTCCGGTTATCTGTTATGCCCATAATAAAATCAATAGACACATTGTAGTAATTAGCGATATTTTGTAATACCTCTGAGCTTGGTTCCCTAATACCGGATTCATAATTAGCATAAGTACTATAATTTAGGGGTAAATGTTTAACCAACTCACGTTTATTATATCCCAGTTCTTTGCGCAGTAACTGCAATCGTTCACTAATCATAAAAAGACATCCCTTACGCTTGTGCTGTTTCTAAAAACAGGTTAATTTCGTCAAGCAAGACATTAATATCCATACCATGTCCTGTACTTGCTTGTTCCAACGTTTCACTTGCCGCAGAGGGGCAGCCAACACAATTCATACCTGCTCGCCTCAAAATTGTTGCAATTCCATTATCAACATCTTTACGTAAAACCTCACTGATTGTCATATCCTTTGTTACCTTTGCCATTAATATTTCTCCTCCTTGTTAGTGGTTAATAAGCTGTTTGGCAGCTATAAACACAGCTTTTAAATTTTCCCTCAATTTTTTCAGTGTAATAATCCAAAACCCCTGTAATACTTAAAAATAGCCCGACCCAAAATGTTATCGCGGTGTACAAACCCCCATGCCCGAGAATCTTCAGAAAATCGCCTGTTATCCCCCAGCATAAAATAGCTGTAGTCCGGCACAACAACCGAATCATGATTATCTACTACACGGTTGCTTACAAAATCATCTCTTAGGTGAACGTCTGCGCCATCTATATATACTCGTCCATTATAAATGGTAACAGTCTCACCCGGCAAGCCAATGATGCGCTTTACATACAATCGGCTTTCATCGTTAGGAAACCTAAAAATAACGATATCAAACCGCTCCGGTTCTCTAAATAAATAAGAAAGCCGAAAAGCTATAATTCTATCATTGGGCATAATAACACTTTCCATAGACCCGGTGGGTATAGATGCATTAACAATCACAAATTGATTGATTAATACTGCTGCAATCACCGTAAAAACAATCATCTTAGCCCAACTTAGAACTTCATCAAAGACTATGGTTTTTATGGGACGGCTTTCGTTGTTTGTTACTTCTTCTTTTTTTGGGGACATGTCCACCTCTATTCTCCACATCTAACACAAAGTGTAGGCATCTTTAGAGTTACATCAGTACGCAACCTGAAACATTATAACATAAATTTTCCACAGAAAGCAACAGTTGAAGATTTCATAGGATAATTTCATAAGATAAGATATAGAAAACGGTTGTAATATCAAAAAAATAACCTTATAATAAATGCATTAAAGACATGTATACTATTTCCATTTAGTCAAAACATGTTAACCTTAAATTGGAAATAGTTATTAAAAATATCCAATTCCATAAAGGGGAGGTCAATAAATGAAAGTTTATTCGGCAAATGAAATTCGCAATGTGGCAGTTTTGGGCCATAGTGGATGCGGCAAAACAACCTTGGTAGAGGCTGCTTTGTCTGTAGCAGGTGTCACCAGCCGTATGGGCCGTGTAGAAGATGGTAACACCGCCTCAGATTATGATCCTGAGGAAATACGGCGCGGTGTTTCAATTAATATGTCCGTAATCCCGGTAGAGTGGCGTGATCGTAAGATAAACTTTGTAGATACCCCCGGATATTTTGACTTTGCCGGAGATGTAAAGCAGGCTCTGGCAGCTGTTGATGCAGTTCTTATCATGGTATCTGCAAAAGCAGGTGTAGAGGTAGGTGCAGAACTTGCTTGGGAATATGCTCAAGAAATGAAATTACCATGTTTTTTATTTGTAAATGGCATGGATGATGAACATGCTGATTTTGAAAAAGTTTTAAGTCAAATGCAAAGCATGTTTGGCCATGGTATAGTTCCTGTAATGGTTCCATTTTATGAAAACGGCAAATGCGTAGGATACGTAGATACATTAATCAAAAGTGGTTTTTGCTATGATGCCCAACCAAGGGATATATCTCCGGAAGTTATGGAGGAGGCAGAGCAAGCTTTTGCTTCTTTGGTAGAAGCCGTGGCAGAAACTGACGAAGAACTTATGGAGCAATTTTTTAGCAATGAAACCCTAACAGTAGAGGAAGTAAGAAAAGGCGTACGCGAAGGTATTAAAGCCAAAATTCTTACGCCGGTATTGTGTGGCGCAGCACTTAACAAAAAAGAAGGAATTAAACCCCTTTTAGACATGCTGGACAGATATTTGCCTCCGGCATCTGAGATGCGCACAACTATGGAAGTTGAAGGTAGTGACGGCTCTTCTGTTACTATAAATTGTAATGATGACGAAACTTTAGCCGCTTTTGTATTTAAAACAATTGCTGACCCATATGTTGGGCGGTTAAGTTTGTTTAGGGTGTTTTCCGGAGTAGTAACCCGTGATGTAGCTTTGTATAACTCAAACAGAGACATTACTGAAAAGGCCGGACATTTATATGTAATGCGTGGCAAAGACCAAATTGAAGTAAGTGAAGTGCGGGCGGGTGATATTGGCGCAATAGCAAAATTAGCTGATACTGCAACCCAAGATACTTTGTGCCTTAAATCCAAGCCTGTTAAAGTAAATTCTATAGATTTCCCTAAATCTTTACTAACTTTGGCTATTGTGCCTAAAGGCAAAGGCGATGAGGATAAAATATCCGGCGCGTTTTCTAAGTTAATGGAAGAGGACAAAACTATCAAGTTTGAAATAAATAAAGAAACTAAGCAAGCAGTGGTATCCGGGGTAGGCGATAACCAACTGGATGTATTGGTTAACCGTTTAAAATCCCGCTACAAAATTGATATAGATCTTGTGGCTCCAACGATTCCATATAGGGAAATGATAAAATCTAAAGCAAGTGTGCGTGGCAAGCACAAAAAACAATCCGGAGGCCGCGGACAATTTGGCGATGTTCAAATAGAATTTGAGCCATCCGGCGACTTGAGTACAGCCTATATTTTTGAAGAAAAGATCTTTGGCGGCTCTGTTCCTAAAGCTTACTTTCCGGCAGTAGAAAAGGGCTTGCAAGAATGTGTATTGGCAGGGCCTTTGGCAGCTTATCCTGTAGTGGGCTTAAAAGCTATTTTAGTAGATGGTTCTTATCATGATGTAGACTCATCAGAGTTAGCATTTAAACTTGCTACCAATATAGCTTTCAAAGAAGGCTTTATGAAAGCAAAGCCTATACTTTTGGAACCTATCGTAAAAATAGAAGTAACTGTGCCGGATGATTATACCGGCGATATTATGGGTGACATGAGTAAACGCCGTGGCAAAATAATGGGCACAGAAAAGGTTGGCAATAAACAAGTTATTTCTGCTGAAGCACCTATGGCTGAGGTACAAAGGTACTCAACAGATCTACGTTCTATGACTCAAGGTCGTGGGCGTTTTGCTATGGTATTTGACCGTTACGAAGAGGCTCCCGGTGATGTGCAAGCTAAAGTAATTGCAGCCAGAAAACAAGAGCTTGAAGCATTAAAAGATAAGGAATAGATATAGGTAAAATGATGACGGAGTAGAAATGCTTAATAACTAATCTTATAGACGAAGCTGTTGCTTTCCGCTTTATTGCGGTTATGCAACAGCTTTTTTTGTGCAGACTTTTTTTAGCAATAGAATGCCACTTCTTAGGTATAAGTCAATCGGAAAGCGGTAACGCTAATAAACGATTGGGTTTTTTACCCCCATTTTTTATTTAATCAGGAGGGACTTGGGATGATAAAGCATTTTGTAAAAACATTTGCCATTTGCACATTTTTAGTGTTGTCTGTGTACGCTGTAATATGTGCCATATATATAATAGATTTCCCTACAGAAATTAGGCTTACAGAAAATACGCAACACCGACTGTCATTTCAGGTTCCGCTTAGGGCAACTATTAAAAGAGATACAGTAGATGTTCTAAAGGTTAACCATGCTCCTGTAGCTGATCCAATTACAGTAAGCCTTCAAAATACTTTGTGGATAGAGACCGGCAGCAGTGGCACTGCTACCATGATGCTTTCTGCCTTTGGAGTTCCTGTAAGAGAAGTAACTTTAGATGTATTGCCCGGCATGGAAGTTATCCCTTGGGGAATGACCGTTGGGGTTCGTATCAATACCAATGGCGTAATGGTGTTGGGCATTGGTACAGTAATTGATACTGAAGGCAATCAACATAATCCAAGTGAAGGCAAGTTGCGTGCAGGCGACTTAATATTAACAGCTAATGGTAAAGATTTATTGAGTAAAGAGGATCTAATAGCTGCAATTGCAGAAAGTAACGATGCATTAAATCTTCAAATAAAAAGGGAAAATGAAACTATTGAAACAACTATAGTTCCCGTACGGTCTGAACGCGGCAATATGATAGGCAGTTGGGTGCGAGATTCTACACAAGGCATAGGTACCATCACTTATGTTAATCCTTCCACAAGTGCTTTTGGAGCTTTAGGCCATGGCATAATGGATGTTGATACAAAAAAATTAATGAGCGTAAAAAGCGGGCGTATTACTCTGGCAAGAATTACTTCCGTAAAAAAAGGGGCTAAGGGTACGCCTGGAGAATTAGTTGGAGAAATTGAATCTAATCACATATTAGGGCAAATAAGAACAAACAGCCCTTTTGGAATATACGGAATAATGGATCAACCTCTTCCAACAATCCCTTTTGAACCCGTTAGAGTTGCAAAGCAGGATCAAATAGAAGAAGGGCCTGCTATTGTACGCACAAACGTATCTAATAATAAAATACAAGACTTTGAAATTTATATAGAAAATGTTAACCGATTCTCTACAGATGACACCAAGGGGATGGTGATACGAATTACAGATGAAAACCTACTGGCACTTACAGGCGGTATAGTTCAGGGAATGAGCGGTAGCCCGATACTCCAAAACGGCAAATTGATTGGGGCTGTTACTCATGTGTTTGTACAAGACCCAACAAAGGGCTATGCAATCTTTATTGAGAACATGATACGCCAAGAACGATACCTTGAGTCATAAAGCTTGCATTTTTTTGACGGATCATGTATATTATTCCTGTTTCTATACGAATATTGTCGTATGGAAATCAGCTTAATAATTACCCAAGGTGTATGTGTCTAAAAATTAGGGAGGGAGAAACAAATGACAAGTATTGGAGTCACCAGAAAAATCAGGTTAGCTATTGTAGACGATGATGTAGAATTAACTAAAATGATGGAACAGCAATTTAAAACAATCAACGCTATAGACATGGTGGGGTCTGCGTACAGCGCAGAAAGTGGGCTGCTTTTAGTTAAACCTGATGAGATTGACGTAGTATTAATTGATTTAGTTATGCCCGGACGAGATGGATTTTATATGTTGGAGCATTTAAACCGAATGCGCCCTAACAGACCAATATGTATTATACTATCTGCTTTAAATTCACCACATACAATATCCAGGGCAGCAGAGCTTGGTGCAGATCATTTTGTACTAAAACCATTTGATATGGATTTGCTTATCAAGCGCATTGTAGAAATTGGGCGTTTTAAGGCCGCAGGTTCTTTTGAAGGGCTTAGCCCAAACCGCCAGATAGAAGATTTTATCCAAAGCATACTAGACGGGTTGCCCATAAGCCATGCGTTAATGGGCTATAGATACATAAGATCGGCAATACGATTGTCTATAGAAGACTCAAGTATGTTGGATGGAATTACCAAACGTTTGTATCCTGAAATAGCAAAAAGGCATAGTAGTACACCATCTAGGGTAGAGCGGGCTATCCGGCACGCTATTCAAACCATTTGGCAACGGGAGGGAGGTTCTAAGCGATTTGCAGATTTAATGGGTTTTCCTATAGAAGATGAAAAACCCACTAATAGCCATTTTATCGCTTCCATAGTTGGACGGTATAGGTATTTCCATCCGGAGGATGAAATGGCGTAAAAGATTATGGATAGGTATGGCTGTTGCAAAACAGCAGTCGAAAAAAACGAGAGAGGCGTAAGCCAACTCTCGTTTTTTTTGCTGTAAAATATATTTATGACAATAAACCTACAGCAAAAGGATTATAGCCTCGGCAGAGAAATATATCAACTAAAACTGCCGGTGGAGTACGAAGTAAGGGAAGTTATCATCCGCTTTCGTTTTTGAGGATTATATCATATTTCACGGTTTGATAGCTTGACCCGGGGTAGTTCACTTACAGGAGCAGTTGCGATATAATAGCTCTCAGTTGTGGCGAGAATTAATAGACCTCTTATATAAGAAGTCTAATATTAGAATCGAAGGAGACTATTATGGATATTTCAACTTCTGTGCTAAAAGGTGGTGCGGTACGCTACCTGCAAGGACAGCTTGCCCGTACTTATTTAAATAGCGATGCAATTTTTAGTGATGAAACCAAGCAATATGTACAACCTTATGATCCGAACCCCGGTGATCAGGTTGCTATTCACCTGCGTACAGCTAAAAATAATGTAGAATGTGCGCATCTGCATATCAATGATGATATTATTCTCATGTCAAAAACAAACTCAGATGACTTGTTTGATTACTATATTGCCAATTACATTGTAGGCGAGTTGGAACTTCGCTACTATTTTTCCATTGATAAAAACGAACGTCGTTATTTTTACAATAAGCGTGGTCTGCATTTGGATATTGATTCTGTTTATAATTTTAAAATATCTCCCGGCTTTAAAACTCCGGATTGGGCCAAAGGGGCTATTATGTATCAAATATTTGTAGATCGCTTTTACAGCGGGGATAAAACAAATAGCCCTGTGGATTATGAATACCTGTATTTGGGTCGTATTACCCGTGCTTTAAAATGGGATCACGATGTTGAAGCAGATGATATTTGTAATTTTTACGGTGGAGATTTACAAGGAATAATAGATAAGATGGGATATCTTGCTGATTTGGGTGTAGAAGCAATTTACCTTAATCCAATTTTTGTATCTCCATCCAGTCATAAATATGATATTCAGGACTATGATTATGTAGATCCGCATTTTGGCGTTATTAAAAACGACGGCGGAGATGTGCTTAATTTTGAAAAATTTAATAATCGTTATGCCACCAAATACATGAGCCGTACTGCGGACAAAGAAAACCTTGAAGCCAGTAATGAGCTTTGTATAAAAATGATTGCTAAGGCTCATGAACATGGTATTAAAATAATATTAGACGGTGTATTTAACCATTGTGGTTCTTATAATAAATGGCTTGATAAAGCAGGCTTTTATAAAGCTATGGGTTATCCTAACGGGGCTTATTTGGATAAAGACAGCCCGTACCACAACTATTTTTTATGGTACGCTAACGACTGGCCTAATAATGATGCTTATGATAGTTGGTGGGGTAATGATAATCACCCTAAGCTGAATTTTGAAGATGCGCCGGAATTGTATGAATATATAATGGAAATTGGGCGCAAATGGGTATCACCTCCTTTTAATGCGGATGGATGGCGACTGGATGTAGCTGCGGACTTGGGCAGAAGCCCGGAGTTTAACCATAAATTTTGGCAGGATTTTCGTAAAGCAGTAAAGTCTGCTAATCCTGATGCCATTATTTTGGCAGAGCATTATGGAGATGTATCTCCATGGATATCCGGCGGCGAATGGGACACGGTAATGAATTACGATGCTTTCATGGAGCCTTTAACCTGGTTTTTAACAGGAGTGAGCAAGCATAGTGAGGATGTTCAGCCTCATTTGCGTTGTGATGCAATGGCTTTTGAAAATGCCATGAGATACCATATGGCTCGCTTCAATATCCATGCATTGCAAACATCTATGAATCAGTTGTCTAATCATGATCACTCCAGGTTTTTAACACGTACTAACGGTCAAACAGGGCGCATTCATACTCGTGGAGGTGTAGCGGCCGGAGAAGGGATTAACAAATCTATAATGATGGAAGCCGTAGTTTTTCAAATGACATGGCCGGGTGCTCCCACTTTATATTATGGTGACGAAGCCGGTATGACAGGTTGGACAGACCCGGATAACCGCAGACCCTTCCCATGGGGAAACGAAGATCCGGCATTAATGCAGCTCCATAAAGAGGCTATATCTATAAGAAAAACCTATCAGGTTTTAAGAACAGGCTCTACAGAATTTTTGTGGAACGAATACGGCATAATTTCTTTTGGCCGTTGGGATGATAACGAAAAAATTGCAGTAGTAATAAATAATAATCCATGGCCTAAAGAGATAAAAATTCCTGTTTGGAAAATGGGATGCAAAGAGGGCAATATGACTTGCATTCTATCTACCCATGCCGGGCAAGTTCAAAAAAATTTAGATCGTTTTAGTATAGTATCCGGCTTTATGGGTGTAACAATCCCGGAATTTGGAAGCATTGTATTGTTAAAGGAGTAAACAGGGGGTAGGCTAGTGAATATACAGATTTTTGGTAAGCCAAAATGTTTTGATACAAAAAAAGCTGAGCGATATTTTAAAGAACGAAGAATTAAATATCAATTGGTTGATGTTAGCAAGTATGGGCTAAGCAAAGGCGAGTACCAAAGTGTAAAAAATGCTTTAGGTGGAGTGCAAAATTTAATTGATGAAAATTCAAAGGAATATGAAAATCATTTTATCAAGTATCAAGCAAACCAAGCTGATATAGAAGAACGTCTATTGGAAAATCCAGCTATGTTTAAAACACCAATAGTACGAAACGGGAAAAAAGCTACCATTGGCTACCGGCCGGAGGCATGGAGTAGCTGGGAAGGGAGAGATTTGAAGTGAAAATACTTATTATTTCAGGCACGCCAAAAACAGATGGAGTAACCTACTCATTTGTGAAAACGTCAGAAGAAACAATTGCAGAATTAGGTATGGAGGTAGAGACAGTTCGCTTGGCCGGCTTAAACTTAACCAAGTGCAAGATGTGCAAAGATGGTTGGGGAATCTGTTTTAAAGATCATTACTGCTCATTTGGAGATGAAGATGGTTTTAATAAATTGCAGGAAAAAGTTAAAGAAGCGGATGCCTACATTTATATCACGCCTGTATACTGGGGAGAACTAAGCGAGGACTTAAAAATATTTGTTGATAAGCTACGCCGCTGTCAGGCCAGTAAACAATGGGATAGTCGAGAAGAAGAAGTATCATTCCTTATCGGAAAGCCGAGTATATTAGTGGCAGTAGCAGGTGGAGGCGGAGGTGGCATTATCTCCGCATTTGAAGATTTAGAACGCGCAATTGTACAATGGGGTGGCAATAATTGGCCTCATGAAAAATCCGGCATATTTGACCACATAGCAGTTAACCGCTGGAACCAAGAATATAAGCGCGAGACTCTAAAAGCCGCAATTAAAGAAATGGTAAAATATCATGATAGTGAACCCGCTGAGTATATTCCTCCTTTAATCTCAAGGGAGTAGTAAAGTAACATAAAGCGGCTATTTACTCCGCTTACTGTTAGAAAAATAGCAGACCCCAAAACCTGATAAGTTGGATCAGTCCACAAATTGGATTTTAGGGTCTGTTTAATTTGGTTCAGTTATTGGCTAATGCTCGCCACTGTTTGATGTATATCAAGAATCCCATATCGGCCATTGTATTTAGCAAATGCTGTATTTTCATCAATCATAACCAGATTTTCAAAAATAAATTCTAGTGCGATATTACCATGCCTGTCTATTAATCCCCATTTTCCATTTTTGCTTACGGTGATAAAGTCTAAGTCCAGCACCACAAATTGAAAATCAGCTTCGTCAAAAGCAAATCTATAGCTATGCCACCAATGTGCTCCATCATCAAATATAAAGTCTGTAATAAATTGATGATTGTACATCACTGCAAATTGGCCGGAAAATGCCTCATCCACTAACCACCATTCTTCCCAAAATTCACCTTCATATATTTCGCGTAAAGATGAATCAACGGCTTCTACTGCAATAAGCCCGGAAGAATTTTGTAAAGCCCATAACAGCTCTGTTGTTTGTGAAAATTTTTCTAATGGGTGCATACCAATTGAACCATGGTAAGGATTTCCGTAACTGGATTGTCCAAACAGCTCTCTTTCACGGTCGTATACAAAATCAGGAGAAGCCCCACCATGTCCACCATCTTCTTCACCCAAAATACCGGTGTTAGGGTCAATCACTTTTCGGTTTAAATCTGTAAATCTTCCACAATTACAAAGTCGAATACCATTATGCTCTAGTGTTGGTGGCACAGTCCAGATCAACATAAGTTCAGCATTTTCAGAAACTTCATAATCGTCATAGCTTATCATAATTACATCTTTTTCGGATGGTAAGCTCTGCTGATATTCAAAGGAGTCGTTATAAACCTCTGTGTTTGATATAACCTCTGTTGCATTTGTTTGTGAAGGGCTTACATATGTTCCACATCCAACAAATGACAATAAACTTATTACTCCAAAAATTGTAATGACTTTCAAAAGCTTTTTCATATATACAATCACTCTTTCTTACTGTGCTGACATTGATAAGATTGCATTGGTTTCGTCTTGCAATTCCCATACAAAGCCGGTTGTGTCATGCAAACCATACTGTGTCATCAGTTCGTTAAATGCTGCATGAGTAATGGATTGATCTTGTTCCGTATTTCTGCTCCAGAATTCGCCGGTGTGGTAATTTATAGCATATTTATTTTCCTCACCTGATGGTTCCCACACAAAATTATAAACCATAAAATAATCATTTCCTTCACCTGTTAGATACCTGAACCAATCCCCGTATTCTGTAACCATAATAGATTTTGTTGGGGCTAATTGACCATTATTAAAGCCCAGTAACGTATATGCCCTCATTAAAATTCCCTGTCCGTCAACATTACTCATTGTAATCAAACGTCCTGTTGGAGTTACAGCCATGTTATCAAAAATTAATGGACGTGCTTGATTGCCTGCTAACAAAAATAATCTTTGTACAAAAAGAGACTCAGCGGAAGAATGAGGAATATAGTGCTGAACATCGGTAGTCCATTTTGAAGCTAACATGCCCTGTGCGCCATTACCATCTACATCTACCAAAATAGCGTGAGTAGAGCTGTTTTGCATTACAGTATTGGTATCCGGAGTTACCCAATCCGGTACCGGTGCTAAATTTACAAAAAACTCCGATAGTGCATTTGCAAACGGATGCGGAGCGGTCGATGGCTGAGTATGTTGTACTTCTGTTGATGGTGTAGAGGTTGGTTCCGGCGTAATTGTTGTAATTGGCGTTGTTGTATCTGTTGTGTTTTGTACAGATGCCGGATCTGACCCGGGCTGTGTTTCTGTTGGCGGCAGCTCCGGCTCTGTTTGTTCATTTGCCGGGTTGTGGCTGGTCGCCAGGGTATCAGCAGGTGGCAAAACCTCTACCGGTGGTGCTAACACTTGAGGGGATGATTCTGATGAGATGTTTCCATCCGTTGAACAGGCGGCTACTATCAGCATAATCCCCATCGCACCTATTAATGCGATA
>WQVX01000053.1 GCA_009785615.1 Defluviitaleaceae bacterium
AGGGATTAGGTATTTTTTCTAAACGATCCCTTATGGAATTGGAATGGGAAAGTCATCTCCTGACTCACTTTATACCTGTTTCTGTGGACAATTGTTTTGTTCTTTTGGGTGTGTGGGCATGTGATTTGTATATAGATGGGTATGCCATCTATCAGAGCATAAACTCAAGCCATTTTAATAAAGATATGGTTATTATAGGTGATTTTAATAGTAACGCACGGTGGGATTATAAGGGGCAAAGAAAGCAAACCGGACGTTCTCATAGTGACGTGGTTAATTGGCTACAATCAAGAGGGTTGATTTCAGCTTACCATAACATATATGGTATAGAGCAAGGAAAGGAAATTGTTTTTACATTTTATTTGTATAGACATAAAGATAAAGGTTCCCACATTGATTATTGTTTTGTATCTGCCGATAAACTTGTAAATTTCACTATCCTTGACGCTGAGGCGTGGCTAAATTATTCAGATCACATACCTATTATTGTTAATGTAACCCATTGATCAGATAAACCCAGATGATATATATTTTTTTATCAATACGAAAGGCAAACATTTTGTAATTTAATGTATTGGAGGTGGATATGTACGACGTTATGTACGCTCTTTTGAGCCGTTTTATTCCATATGATCGGATTTCTGTAAATGAACCTATGGCAAAACACACCTCTTTTAAGATTGGTGGATCTGCGGATGTCTATGTACAACCTGCATATAAAGATGAATTGGTGCAGATAATTGATGAATGCCGTAGTAATAATGCACCTTTTGTGATTTTGGGTAATGGTTCAAATGTATTAATACCTGATGAAGGACTGCGCAAAGTAGTTATACAATTGTATCCTCATTTTAGTGAATGTTGGATTGATGAAAGTGGCAAATATATATTTGCAGAAGCGGGCGCACCTCTTTCTACTTTAGCCTACTTAGCTTGTCAAGAAGGGATGGCAGGGCTGGAATTTGCTTCCGGAATTCCCGGAACTGTAGGCGGTGCAATTTGCATGAATGCCGGGGCATACGACCATGACATGGCTGAAGTTTGTGTGCTTGTTGATTTGTTAATGCCCAATGGGGAACTTGTATCATTACTGGGAGAACAAATGAATTTTGGTTATCGCTCCAGTATTTTGCAACAAAATGGTGGTATAGTGTTATGCGCGGGCTTTGCTCTTTCACCCGGAGATAAACATGAAATTGAAAGAGATATGGCAGAGCTTAACCGCCGCCGTAGAGAAACTCAGCCATTGGAGTACCCCAGTGTGGGCAGTACTTTTAAACGTCCACAGGGGCATTTCACAGGAAAGTTAATATCAGACTGTGGCTTAAAAGGATTCTCTATAGGTGGTGCTCAAGTTTCTGAAAAACATGCAGGCTTTGTTATTAATACAGGCGATGCCACTGCCAAAGATGTTATATCGCTCATAGAACATATACAAGAAACAGTCAAAGATAGATATGATGTTATTTTAGAGCCAGAGGTTAAAATACTATGCAATTCGTAATTGTTACCGGGATGTCCGGAGCAGGAAAAAGTACTGTTCTTAACATCTTTGAAGATTTAGGCTATTATTGTGTTGATAACCTTCCTCCTAAATTGATTCATAACTTAGCAGATTTTTGTTTAGAGGGTGGCTCCGGTATAGAGTTAGTTGCTTTAGGCATAGACATTAGAGGAGTCAATTTGTTTGATGATCTCTTTGAAGGTCTTGAAGCATTGGACGCAAGGCATTTACCTTATACTATACTGTTCTTAGAATCTGCTGATGATACATTGCTAAATAGATATAAAGAAACAAGACGCACACATCCTCTTAGTAAAAATGGCACTATAGTAGACGGCATAGCAGAAGAAAGGCAATTGTTGGAAACAGTTAAACAACGGGCTACATATATAATTGACACCAGTATGATGCTAACAAGGCAATTGCGAGAAACCATTGTTGAAATATATGTAGATCGTAAAAATTTTGATTTAATGATCCACGTTCAATCTTTTGGATTTAAACATGGTATGCCTGTGCTTGCAGATCTTGTTTTTGATGTTCGCTTTCTGCCAAATCCATTTTATGTACCGCACCTTAAAATGCAAACGGGTTTGGATGAGCCGGTAAGGGACTTTGTTATGAAAAGCGAAGTAAGCCAAAAATTTCTTAGAGATCTTACGGATATGATGCTATTTTTAGTTCCACACTACATTAAAGAGGGCAAAAATCAGTTAGTGATCGCTATAGGCTGTACCGGAGGAAAACACAGATCTGTAACAATTGCCCGTGGCCTTCATGATGCAATGCAAAACGCAGGATATTCTGCTGTTATAAACCATAGAGATATTACAAAATAAGGAGATCTATGTCGTTCTCTTCTGATGTCAAAGAAGAATTGAGTTTCCAAGGGGATGGGGAACTTGATTTAAACAGGACTTATGTCCGTGATGCTTTCATGGAATGGGGGACCTGCTCTAACCCGGAAAAGTCTTATCATATGGAATTTACTCCGCCTTCTGAGGATGATGGGATCAGGTTATGTCAAATACTGAAGGATTTTGGCTTACGCCCTAAAGTAACTAAACGACGAGGGCAAACCTTACTATATTTAAAAGAAGGCGAAAATATTGTGGACGCTCTTAATATAATGGGCGCGCACAAAGCGCTTATGGTCTTTGAAAATGTGCGTATTTTGAAAGATATAAATAACAATGTTAACCGTCAGGTTAATTTTGAAACGGCCAATTTAGGAAAAACAGTTTCGGCAGCAGTCCAACAAATTGAAGATATCCAGTTTATTGCAGATATTGTTGGCCTTGAAATTATGCCGGAACCTTTAGAAGCCGTGGCGCAATTACGCTTAGCCAGTCCTGATGCCACACTGAAAGAGATTGGGCAAATGTTGTCCCCACCTATAGGAAAGTCAGGTGTTAACCATAGATTGCGCAAAATTAGCGCAATTGCAGCGGCGTTAAAAAATGACGCCCAGTTTAAAGGAGGGCTATCATTTTGATAGAACGTAAGGTAACTATAGGCTCTTCATTTGATACAAGATCAGTAGCGTTATTGGTACAGACGGCCGGCAAATTTTCTAGTAAAATACACATTAAAGTGGACGAGAAAGTTGCCAATGCAAAAAGTGTTATGGGTATTATTTCACTAGGTATGACCGATGGTCAAACAGTGAAATTAATAGCCGAAGGTGATGACGAACGACAAGCAATTCCGGCTTTAGAGCAGTTTTTTCTTGCAGTACATTAGGGAAAGGGCTGGAAATAGGGGCCGGAAGCAGTCTCTGTTTCCGGCTTTTTTAATAGGTAGTTATTGATCTGTTGCTACGTCATTCTTTTGTAAAAAGGGGGTGAATATCATGTATTTAACTGTAAAGCAACAACTTAAAAATCTTTCCAAAGAAGATTATCAAAACCTTAAAATGCTTTCACATACTGCAAAAAATCTCTGTATGCATTGGATATTCGTCAGCCTTTCACCCCCCGGTAAAAGTGGGTAGCCGTTCAATAAGAATAAGTTCTTACCGTATAAAAATGTAATTAGTTGCCAAAGATTAAAATGTGGAAGTCTGTAAAAAAAATTATTGCAAGATCTAAAAAATTTTTGAAAATTTTGGAGCGCAAATATGAAAAACATGAATATAATTAGATGGATATTAGCCGCTAGTGTATTATTGCTTGTAGTTTTAGATCAAGTAGTAAAGCAATGGGCAAGAGTTTATTTACTGCCTGTAGGTAGATTGCCTATAATCGATGGCTTAATTGGATTTAGGTATGTTACCAATGCAGGAGCCGCTTTTGGCATATTTCAAAGTGGACGTTGGTTTTTTGTGGTTCTTACTATTATAGTAATAGCTGTAATTTTGGTATTAGAATTTAAATTTCCATATACCAAGCGGCATATGTGGATTCGTGTTCCTATGACTTTGACATTAGCCGGAGCTATAGGTAATTTTATTGATCGCTTATTATTTGGATATGTGGTAGATATGTTTGAGTTTTTATTTATAGATTTTCCTATTTTTAATGTGGCAGATATATTGTTAGTGACAGGTACATTTATATATGCATTTGCTGCACTCTTTATATTAAAAGACGACCCTAACGAAAAGGAAAGACCTGCTAAAAATGAATGCTAAAATTATCGTTAAAGAAGCGGATGCAAAAACAAGGCTTGATGTATTTGCAGCTCAAGTATTTGATTTAAGCAGAAGCAATGTGCAACGGCATATAGAAGAAGGTCATGTACAAATAAATGGGCGGAAAATGCAAAAAAAGTACGATATTAAGGCCGGAGATATTATCACATGCACCATTCCTCAGCCGGAGGCATATGAAGCTGTCCCGGAGCCTATACCACTTGATATTATCTACGAAGATAAAGATGTAATTATCATTAACAAACCTCAAGGTATGGTAGTACATCCGGCACCGGGAAATTTAAACGGTACTTTAGTTAACGGGTTGTTGCATCACTGCAAAGATCTTTCAGGTGTAAATGGGGTAATGCGCCCGGGCATAGTTCATCGGCTGGATAAAGATACATCAGGGTTAATTGCTGTAGCAAAGCATGATAAATCTCATCACGGGCTGGCAGAACAATTAGAAAACCGAACCATGGGACGTACTTATCATGCCCTGGTTAGAGGGATTGTAAAGCAAGATAATCTAACCATCAACCAAAACATAGGCCGCCATCCCGGCCGAAATTCTGCTGAGAGAAAAAAAATGGCCGTTCTCCCTCCAAACAAAGGAAAAACAGCCATTACACATATAAAAGTTTTGCAACGGTACACAAATCATACTTTAGCAGAAGTTAAACTGGAAACAGGCCGCACCCATCAAATAAGGGTACATATGGCCTATAAACAACACCCAATATTAGGTGATCCGGTTTATGGGCCAAAGGATACAAAAATACTAAAACAGGTTTTACATGCTAAAAGCTTGCAATTTATACATCCCATGACGGGGAAGCTACTCTTTTTTGACACTGCTTTACCTTTATATTTTAATGAAGTTTTATCACTTGTTAGTAAAAGTTGATGATCGGAACACAGAACCCAGCACTAAAAATTTTAACATATTAATAGAATTGAAGTTCTCATTAGTGGATGAGTATGATGATGAATCATAAAGAAATTCAGAAGATGCTGACCCGGGCATAAACTCTGCATGTTGCATAGGTTCTGCTTGCATAAATTCTGAGTTTTGAAAAATATCTTGATGCAAATGTTGCATAGGTTCTGCTTGCATAGGCTCTGAATTTTGAGGCAAACTCTGCATAGGCTCTGCTTGCATAGGTTCTGTATTATGAGAAAAATTTTGAGGTAATGGTATAAAGCCATGGTTAAATGCATGGATGCCGGAATTACATTCTTTCATAAGCTGATCCCAAGTAATAGGGCCAACGATTCCATCAACTTTTAAATTATAATCCCTTTGAAAAGCCCTTACAGCCTCAAAGGTCTTTGGCCCAAAATCGCCATCTTCTGCTAACTTTGATATAGATGGATTTGCGGATACAACATTATTTAAACACCTTTGTACTTGCCTAACGTGTTCACCAAGTGAACCCATCTGCAAGTACCAACCTGGATAAGTAGACATACTTCATCTCCTATTTTATGCCGAAAGCTAAAAACATATACCGTTTATCGCTTCTTTCTGTTTTCGCTTTCTTGATTGTATCGAATAATTTTCGATATACATAGCTTGTATACTTTAATGTATGATGATTAAAACAAATAGGTGAATTTAAGAAAGGCGGCGTATACCTGATGAATCGTTTGCACAAAACTCAAGTTAGGCTAATGATGACATACTTTACTTTAGCAGTGGCTGTTATTATTTTTTATTGGGTGGTAACAAACCTTGATATAATAATAGCATCTATAGCTTGGATATTTAATGTTATGAGTCCTTTTATCTGGGGCTTTATAATTGCATATCTATTAAGTATTCCTTGTAATGGTTTGGAAAATTTGCTTGGGCAGTCCGGCCTTAGTTTTATACGTAAGCTAAAAAAGGGAATTAGTGTAATAACAGTGTATCTTCTTTTTATTTTTAGTATTTATATGACTATGGTGTTGCTGGTTCCGCCAATTATAGATGCTGTGGTTGATCTGGTAAACAGCTTTCCAATGTACTATCAGCAATTATCAGAGTTAGTGTATAACATTAACCAAATTGAACAATTTCCTATCACTTTAAGCTTATATGATATATTTGATGATTTTTTTGGCGATAGCTTTGATATAGATAATCCTTTAGGAGGCATGATGAGCTATGATGCCATTATGTCCTATTTAGGTACTATACTTGGTGGGGCTACACATATATTTAGAGGTTTTTTGGCCATTGTCTCCTCTATTTATTTTCTTTTTGAAGCGGAGAGTTTAGGGAAATTTCTCAAACGAATATTAAGCGTTTTTATTTCGCCAAGGATTGGTACAGTAGTTTTAGGATATGGTAACAAAATAAATATGTATTTTAAAAAATATATTTTTTGCCTTATCATAGACTGTATTGCTATGGCGATTGTAGCACCTATATTACTTACAATTATAGGTTCACCTTACGCTTTATTTTTAGGAATTTTATTAGGGGTCATGAACTTTATTCCATATTTTGGCTCTATTATTGCTACAATTATAGCTGTTATAGTGGTGACACTAACTCAAGGATTTACCATAGGTGTGATTAGCTTAGTTATACTTCTTATCGCCCAGCAGCTGGATGCTAATGTGTTGCAACCGCGTTTATATGGCAGTTCTTTAAAACTTAGCCCCTTGTTGGTAATAATAAGCGTTACTGTAGGCGGAGCAATAGGCGGTGTTATAGGTGGCGCAATAGGCGGTACTATTATAGGTATGATTGTAGCTATACCTTGCATGAAAGTTATTACAAATATACTGGATGATCTCATAGCTTATAAAGAAAGAAAATCTCAAACTTTACCCAGGCTTATTGAAGAAAAATCTTGAACAAGATGAATATGGATATTTCCGATCTGGCAGGTATAGGGCCTAGCCGAGCTAAGGTTCTTAAAGATATGGGTATAGACACTATACAAGATATGGTTCGTTATTTTCCGCGAGATTATGATGACCGTAGCCGGATAAAAACAATTTCTATGCTTACTCCGGGAACTACTCATACAATTTGTGCCACCATATCAGCAGAGGGCGAAAATGTTGTTTTACCATCTAAAGCAAACCAGTTTAAGCCTAGTTCCACTACAATAACCAAATTATTGCTGAAAGATGAAACCGGAGCAATAGAACTGGTTTGGTTTGGTCAGCCATATTTAAAACGTAATTTTAAAAAGAATGACACATATCTATTTACAGGGCGAGTGGTAGAGTACTTTGCCGGCGGTACAAGTCGTTTACAAATGGAATCGCCGGATTATGAGAAACTTTCGCAAGACACAGCAACCTTATCTGCCGGGCGTATTGTCCCGGTTTATACATTGCCCAAGGGTATTTCTCAAAAGATGTTTCGCAAATGGATGAAAGCTGCTTTGGATACAGCTACAGAAGAAGATAATCTTCCCGTATCATTACGCTTGGATTTATGCACACGTCAAGAAGCTATTCAAAATATCCACTTTCCTGAAAGTGACGATCATTTTCATGTTGCTAGGCGGCGGTTGGTATTTGAAGAGCTTTTTTTTATGCAATTGGCACTGTTGCGAATAAAAGGCGGAACTCAGCCCGGTATACCTATCCAAAATACTGATCTGTCACCTTTTTTAGCAAAACTGCCGTTTGCTTTAACAGAGGCGCAGCAATCAGTATTAGTGGAAATCGCACAAGATTTCCAAAAAGGGCAACGTATGAACCGTTTAATCCAAGGTGATGTAGGATCAGGAAAAACCGTTGTAGCCGCCGCCGCTGCATATATGATAATGTCAGATTCTGCGGGTGATACCGGAAAAAAAACTGAATGTGTCAAAAGGTATCAAGTTGCAATTATGGCACCTACTGAAGTATTGGCAAGGCAGCATTTTAAACATTTTTCCAACTACTTGCCGGACTTTAATACAGTATTGCTAACGGGTTCATTATCTGCAAAAGAAAAAAGAGCCGCGTACGCTTCTATTAAAGAAGGACACGCCCAAATGATAGTAGGCACTCACGCATTAATTCAACAAGGTGTGATTTTTAACAATTTGGCACTTGTCATAACAGATGAACAGCACCGATTTGGAGTAAAGCAACGCGGGGCACTATCCGATAAGGGCACTTATCCTCATACCATGATAATGACAGCTACACCAATTCCCAGGACTTTAGGGCTTATTTTATATGGTGATATGGATATTTCCATAATAAATGCACTGCCTCCGGGACGCCAAGTTATTAAAACTTATTGCGTTAACAGTCGTTACCGGTCACGACTAGTAGCGTTTATGGCAAAGCAAGTACAAGAAAAGCGTCAAGTCTATGTGATTTGCCCGGCAATTGATGAATCTGATACGGGTATGGCTTCAGTAACTGCATACGCTGCAAAGTTACAAGAAGCATTGCCTGATATACCTATTGCGTGCCTTCACGGGCGGCTTAAAAATAAAGAAGAGGTAATGACAGCTTTTGGTAATAATGAATACTCCATAATAGTATCTACAACGGTTATAGAAGTAGGGGTAGATGTGCCAAATGCTACGTTGATTGTGATAGAAAATGCTGAACGTTTTGGCTTGTCTCAGTTGCATCAATTGCGAGGGCGTGTCGGAAGAGGAATACATCAATCTTATTGTGTGTTGGTAACAGATAGCAAAGCAGAACACACTCAAAAGAGAATGAAGGCTATGGAAAGTACAACTGATGGATTTGTTTTATCAGAGCTAGATCTGCAATTAAGAGGGCCCGGCGACTTCTTTGGAGTTCAGCAGCATGGGCTGCCGGGATTTATCATTGCTAATTTGTACAGCGATATGGATATATTAAAAGCGGCTCAAAAAGCGGCAACCACAGTAAATGAAGCAACCGGAAAATTAGATATAACCGAAGAAGAGTATCAAAATATGCACAATGTTTTAAAAGAAATTTTGGGAGAGATGATAACTATGTAAAAGAGGGAGTGAACAAAACTACAAGGTTTTGTTCACTCCCTCTTAACTTATTGATCATAAGTTCTCAATCTAACATTTAAATTTGTTACTATTCTTGCAATTTTAAAACTGTTACACCTAAAGGCGGTATTGCCACTTCTATACTATAAGGCCGATTATCCCAATGGATATCTTCAGAAAATTTAGGCTCCGGGTTAATGATACCGCTTCCCCCATATTTATGCTCATCACTATTTATAATTTCTTTATATACCCCTGCTATAGGTACTCCGATCCGATGCGCTGTCCAAGGTGACGGAGTAAAATTACAGACAAAAACCAAAATTTCTTGGACTTCATTTCCTTCAGGAGTAAGTACAGGCTTATCATTGTGCATCTTTGGCGCACGGCGGAAGAATGTAAAAATGCTGTGCTCCCAGTCATTAGGATTTATCCATTCAAATCCTCCACCAAAACCTTGATCTTCATTGTGCCATAAAGCTTTTTCATTAAGGTACATTTTATTTAAATCTCGTACATAGCTTTGCATCTGCTGATGGTGCTCATATTGATCAAGTAAAAACCAATTCAGAGATTTAGCCTCGCTCCATTCTTCAAATTGAGCAAGTTCTCCACCCATAAACAAAAGTTTTTTACCGGGATGTCCCATCATAAATGCATATGCACCGCGCAAGTTGGCCATTTTTTGCCATACATCACCGGGCATTTTATTAATAAGTGCGCCTTTGCCATGAACTACCTCGTCATGAGATAAAACAAGCAAAAAACGTTCACTATGGTTATACATCATAGCAAAGGTAAGTTGATTATGATGATATTTGCGATAGACACTATCTTTGCACATATACGATAAGAAGTCGTTCATCCAGCCCATATTCCATTTGAGACTGAAACCTAAGCCGCCATCTTTAGTTAGCTTAGTTACGCCGCCCCACTCTGTAGATTCTTCTGCCATCATTAAAACATTAGGATGTTTTTCTCTTATAATAGAATTCATATGCTTAATAAATTCTACAGCATCAATGTTTTCGCGGCCTCCATAAGCATTAGAAACCCATTGACCTTCATTTTTGCCATAATCCAGATACAACATTGAAGCTACTGCATCTACCCGCAGACCATCTATGTGATATTTTTCTATCCAAAAAAGGGCGTTTGCTATTAAAAAGTTCATGACTTCTTTACGGCCATAGTTAAATATCAATGTACCCCATTCGGGATGTTCTCCCATGCGAGGGTCTTGGTGTTCGTATAATGCTGTACCATCAAAATAGGCAAGTCCATGAGCATCTTTGGGAAAATGCGCCGGAACCCAATCCATAAACACACCAATATCATTTTGGTGAAACGCATCTACTAATGCCATGAATTCGTCAGGAGTGCCATAGCGGCTTGTGGGAGCAAAATAACCCGTTACCTGATATCCCCAAGATCCGTCAAATGGATATTCAGTTGCGGGCATCAATTCTACATGAGTGTAGCCCATTTTTTTTACATACGGAACTAACTTATTTGCAAGTTCTACATAGGTTAAAAATCTACCATCATCTCCACGTTGCCAAGAACCAAGATGAACCTCATATATATTGATTGGCCCGGCAAGAGGATCTTTATTATCTCGTGATACAAACCACTTTTCATCTTGCCATTTATACCGGTCAATATCATATACTATAGAAGCAGAACCCGGCCTTAACTCATTAAAGTTACTGTATGGATCTGATTTTAGTTGAATATTGTTGTTAAGGGCTTTAACTTCAAATTTATAATTATCCCCTGCACCAATGCCGGGAATAAATATTTCCCATATACCCGAACGTTGTAAAATACGCATGGGATGACGCAAACCATGCCAACTGTTAAAGTCACCTACAACACTTACTCTACGGGCATTTGGTGCCCATACAGCAAAGTGTACACCTGCCACTCCATCTACTGTCATGGGGTGAGCACCCAATTTGTTAAATATTTCATAGTGAGTGCCATTACCAAATAGATGTAAGTCTAAATCTGTTAATACAGGCCCAAAGGAATAAGGGTCATAAGACTGCCACCTGTCCCCGGAATAAGCACAAAAGTCTAACATATACTCGTCACCATATTTGTCCGGCCAAGTTGCTTCAAAAAAGCCAATATTATGAATTTTATCCATTTCTACACGCTTTTCCGGAGAATTGGGGACAAACACTTCAACACTTGTTGCTTCCGGGTTAAATACTCGTATTACTTTTACCATCTTAGAGTCTAAAGGAACATGATGCAAACCCAAAATATGATGGGGATCTCCATGAGAACCTTCGACAATTTTCATTAACTCATGAGCATTGGCTGTCATGCCATACACCTCCTGAACCACACTTCAGTATTCAGTACACAGGGAAAATCATGGGAAATTTTCAACATATGAAAGTATAACATTCCCTTATCATTGTGGCAACTATCATTCGTATAAGTTAAAACGCCGGTCACTTAAATTGCTAACAGATGCAGACCAACACACATAATCGTTATAACAATAAGCCGAGCCGTCAAAACAGTCATGAGATCCGTAGAGATAGACGCGATCTCCAAATATGTAAGGCTCGCCATCCGGGATATATTCATAACCGGGTAAAAATGGGTTGAATAAAAATAAGCAGAAAGTTGTACAAACCGTATATTATGCGATCCTTGCGTAATATAACACACCCATAATAGTTTTCATGTCCTGAATATCGCCATCATCTATCATTTGCAACAAATCTGATAAAGAGTATTCTTCTGTTTCTACAAATTCATCTTCATCAAGATTAGGTGTGCCTAATTTTAAGCCTTCTGCTAAAAATACAGTAATTTGCTCAGAACAATAAGCCGCTACTGGATACACTTTAAATAACTGTTTTATGCCGGACGCATGATATCCCGTCTCTTCTGCTAATTCTCGTAACGCACATTCTTTTGGATCCTCGTTATGATCTAACTTACCTGCCGGAAATTCCAATAGCATAGAATTAGATCCATTTCGATATTGCCGCACCAGCACCAATTTTTTTTCATCTGTTACAGGAATAATTACTGCTGCACCATTATGAATAATTACATCCCTGTAAGCCTCTTTGCCATTGGGAAGCGTTATTGTTTGTTTGACCAAATCAAAAATTGGGCCACTGTACACTTTTTGAATATCCACAACCTCATAAGGTTTCACTATTCAGCCTCTTTTCAATTACTATTTTTACTAACAGTAGACATGTCC
Organism: Defluviitaleaceae bacterium; assembly: GCA_009785615.1. Classification (GTDB taxonomy): domain Bacteria; phylum Bacillota; class Clostridia; order Lachnospirales; family WQUN01; genus WQVX01. The sequence goes on from WQVX01000053.1 coordinate 12,312, forward strand.
GCTAACATTATTCCTTTGTCTTTGTTAGCGGACAGCCCGGTGTATTAAAAGGACATTTGTCCAACAGCTCTGGGATAAGGGATTACATCACGGATATTTTTCATGCCTGTAAGATACATTACACAGCGTTCAAATCCTAAACCAAAACCTGCATGTTTTACTCCGCCAAACCTCCGCAGGTCTAAATACCAGTCATAATCTTCAGGGTTTAGCCCAAAACGAACCATGCTTTCTTCCAATATTTCGATCCGCTCTTCTCGCTGACTACCTCCTATTAACTCGCCTACTCCGGGTACCAGTAAATCAGCAGCAGCTACTGTTTTACCGTCATCATTAACGCGCATATAAAATGCTTTAATATCTCTGGGGTAATCTGTCAAGTATACCGGGCCGTTAAATATTTGTTCACTCAAATAACGCTCATGTTCAGTTTGGAGGTCAGCTCCCCACTCTACCGGAAATTCAAAATCTACATCTGCCTTTTTAAGAAGTTCCACAGCCTCAGTATAACTTATACGGCCAAAGTCTGCATTCATTATCCGATGCAAGCGTTCTAACAATTGATTGTCAATAAATTCATTAAAGAAGGCCATTTCTTCCGGGGCATGTTCCAGCACATAGCCTATTATATACTTTAGCATTGCTTCTGCTGTTTCTAAATAGTTATCTAAATCTGCAAAAGCCATTTCCGGCTCTATCATCCAAAATTCCGCAGCATGGGTTGTAGTGTTAGAATTTTCTGATCTAAATGTAGGCCCAAAGGTATATACATCCCTAAAACCCATAATAAAAGGCTCGACTGCCAGTTGTCCGCTCACTGTAAGGTATGCAGGCTTGCCAAAAAAATCTTTAGAAAAATCCACATTATTAGCATTAACTTTATTATCTTTGTTAGTTAAAGGTAACGTGGTTACTTGAAACATCTCTCCTGCACCTTCGCAGTCACTACCTGTAAGTATGGGCGTGTGTACATAAACGAAATTATTAGACTGAAAGAATTCATGGACAGCATGAGCCGCCAAAGAGCGTACACGGAACACTGCTGCAAAGGTATTTGCTCGTGGACGCAAATGAGCTATAGTACGCAAAAATTCAAATGTATGCCGCTTTTTTTGCAGAGGATAACTACTTGGGCTTGCACCCTCTAATACTACAGTATCAGCTTTTATCTCAAATGGCTGCTTGTCTCCCGGGCTTTCTACAACTGTGCCTGTTATTGTCACGCAGGCACCTACTCCAAGTTTTACAGATTCGTCAAATGAAAGACCTTTTTCTGCATCAAGAGTTGTATCAATAACTATCTGCACTGTTTTAAAAAAACTTCCATCATATAATTCTATAAAACCAAGATTTTTGTTATCCCGTAAAGTTCTAACCCATCCACCCAGTGTTACAGTCTTATCCATAAAATCTGACGTTCTTTGATATAAATCCTTACATTTTGTATACATGATATTTGTCCCCTTCTAATTTTTTAAACACTGTAGCTTGTTAGGCATTAACTGTCAAGTTTAAATGATTTTAACCTGTCAACAGGTTAGAAGGAAGAAACAGCCGAAATAAAAAAGAGGGGCACTTGAGCTATAGCAATTGTAATGCTAACACTGACAATCAAAGATATCTATTTATGTCTCCGCCATCTATCCCGGGATGGAAGGCAATATTTACACCATTTGCAATTATATTAGTTAATCGATCAATTACTGCATCTACCTCTTTTGGGGTTACAAACATATTTCCTGCATATGGATCTAAGATATCCTTGATTAGCCCATACTTTTCGTCATCTTCCAATTCTACTAACATTTCATAAAAGGGGCTACCTTGAGACGCTTCGCGAATCATTTCCGTGAGCATACGATTCATTGTATCGTTTACTAATGTAGCGGCATCCACCACTGTAGGAACACCTATAGCAATAACCGGTACCCCCATAGTTTCCTTATTTAGGCGCATACGTTTATTTCCCAGGCCGGCACCCGGATTAATGCCGGTGTCTGTCATTTGTATAGTAGCATTGATACGGTTTGTTCGGCGAGCTGCTAAAGCATCTATTGCTAAGATCAAGTCCGGCTTAATTCTTTCAGCTACGCCTTTTATAATTTCTCCTGTTTCTATTCCTGTATTGCCCATTACACCCGGGGCTATTGCTGCCATTGAACGTACACGATCCTGAAGTTCTTCCGGTAAAATTTCATTCATATGTCGTGTTACCAACAATTTTTCTATCACTTTAGGCCCTAAAGCATCGGGAGTTACCTGCCAATTTCCCAGTCCTGCTGCCAGTACTGATCCATTTTTGTTTAATTTATGAAGTTGTCCCAGTTTTTGAGCCATAATTTTTATAATTTCCTCATGGGCATCTATGTCATTATCTTTCATGGCTTCAGATTCTATTGTGATATAATTTCCAATAGGTTTCCCCATAGCTTCTGCACCTTTTTCATTGACGATTTTTACCCATGTAACTATTATATTGTTGACCTCTTCTGTTTTTATCTCTACTCCATCTATGCTACTGTCATCCGGACGGCCTTCTCTCAAAATTTCACTTTGTTCCAAAGCCAAATCAGTACGCATGTTTGCAAATGTATTGTTAGTCATTTTTATAGTTATTCCTTTCTGCAAAATCCTGGATATTTTCAAATAGATACTTATAAATATGGCATCTTTCATATTTACTATATCCCACTATAAACAAAAACATGTGAAAAGGTTAACTATGTTGTGGCAATTTTTAACAACAACGTAAAACATATTGACGAAAAAAAGTAAAAGGTGGTACAATTAGCCACAAGTGTACGTAACTTCTATTGCGGTTGGGAGGGATTTAGCCATTTTTTATACAAGTCAACATAAAATAAAGCTAAGTGTAATTATCCCTCTATACAATGTAGAACCTTATGTTCAAAGAGCCGCAGAGAGCATAACAAACCAAGCTTTTGATGGGCTGGAAGTTGTAGTAGTAGATGATGGAAGTACGGATCAATCACTGGAGGTTTGTCTTAAACATCTGCCTAACATAAAAGTAATACCTATTCAGCAAGAAAATGCCGGACTAAGTGCTGCTCGCAACACCGGGATATACTCGGCAACCGGCGAGTATATTATGTTCCTGGATGCGGATGATTTTTTGCTTCCTAATGCTTTTGCAAATATTCTTGCTATGTTAGAAGATGAGCAACCGGAGGTGCTATTTGGTCGCTACTTACGGTGGTCGACATCAACCGGCTTTTTAGAAAGTAAACCTTACAATTACCAACCACCGGAAGATCCGTTGCGGCGCACAGAATATATTTTGCGTAATTTACCTGAACCATCTTGGAATGCCTGGCGATATATCTGTAATCGCAAAGTTATTATGGAGCGTGAATTATTTTTTGAAAGTGGTATACTATGTGAAGATGTACCCTGGTCATTGACTTTGTTAGAAAATGTAGATACAATTGCATTTTTACAGGAACCTTTTTATGCTTACTATCAATGGCGTCCCGGCTCCATTATGAGCCGTATGAATCCTAAAAGGTTGATTGATCTTAACTCCATAGTTTGTAAACTATTAGAGCAGTATGAAGATCGCCCTCTTATTTGCAGTCAACTGGTATGGCAGTCGTTCTTCTACATAAATGAATATTGTGTATTTGATAAGCATGATAGAGCACGTATATTAGAAAGTTACCAAGAAGTGCTGCCGTTGTACGGGCATTCAAAATCATTATTTCATCAAATAGCGGGAAAATGCCAAAACCCTATATTGTTTCATGGCTTATCAATGGGAATGTTTCTTGCTAAATGTGCAAGAAGAGTTTTGAAGTACAAATTAAGAGGGGTAAAAACATATGAACCCGATGCCGCAGAAAGAACAACCGCTAATAAGCGTGATAGTGCCCGTGTATAATGTGGCAGAGTATCTATCTCGATGTATAAATAGTATTTTGGATCAGTCTTATCAAATGTTAGAGATCATTCTGGTTAATGATGGATCTACAGATGAGAGCGGGACTATTTGTAACAATTTTTCTGAAGAAGATAATCGTATAAAAGTAATTCATCAAGAAAATGCCGGAGTAAGTGCTGCCAGAAATGCAGGGTTAGATGTCGCTCAAGGTGAATGGATTGGCTTTGTAGATCCGGATGATTGGATAGAGCCGGATATATTTGAAAAATTGCACCAAGCAGCAATGCAAAATGTAAAGCAGGTTGCAATATGCGGATACATAAAACATTGTGCCAATGGCTGGACAGATAATCGTACTTGTCCTGAAATTGCAATGGTGGTTCCACACATAAATGTGTTAGAATATGTTTTAGATGAAGAGCACTTTGGCGGATTCATATGGAATAAGTTATTTGCCGGTAGTCTAATAAATAATGAAAACAACAAAATTCGATTTAGAAACGAATTTCACGTATGCCAAGATTTAGTATTTGTAATAGAAGCTTTACTAAATAGTAGTGATGTAGCTTACATATCAGAACCTTTGTACCATTATTGTTTGCGTGAAGGTAGCACTACAGAATCTTTTGGTGTAAAGCGATTGACAGAATTAGATGCCTGGGAACATGTGTTAACTGAGGTATCATCTGTCTCAAATGAATTAGAGCAGTTAGCACAATTTCGTTTAGCCGGCTCTGCTATAGGATTAATACGGGACGCTGTTGCATTTGATGGTGAGGCTTACATTCCTCCATTGCAGAAAAAAGCAAAAACTTATGCCAAATCATATTTATTATATGGTAAAACAGATTTGCGAATGAAATTTAGGGGTATGGCAATAATGCTATTTCCTAAATCCAGTTATAAAGTATGGCAGATGATAAAAAAGCAATATAATATTACTTGGTGGTATAAAGAACTCAAGGGAGATCATTTATGAAAATTACAGTGGTAGGATTAGGTTATGTAGGTATGTCAATGGCTGTTTTATTATCACAGGAGCATAACGTATATGCACTTGATATCTCAGAAGATCGAATAAATTGTATAAATGAAAAAAACAGCCCTATAGTTGACAAAGAGATTGAGGAGTATTTAGCTGAAAAACCTCTGAATCTTACAGCTACTATAAATGCAGAAATTGCTTTTAAAGATGCAGATTATATTATAGTAGCAACTCCAACAAATTATGATCCAAAGCTTAATTTTTTTGATACATCCAGTGTTGAAGCCGTGGTAAAACAAGCCCATGAAATTGCACCCAAAGCAGTAGTAATAATCAAATCAACAGTGCCGGTTGGTTTTACAACTAATCTATATCAGCAAGGATATAAACAGGTTTTATTTTCACCGGAATTTCTTAGAGAAGGACAAGCACTAAAGGACAACCTTTATCCATCAAGAATTATAGTTGGCTATCCAAATGGTGATGGATCTCTACAAGCTGTAGCAGAAAAATTTGCTCAATTACTTGAGCAAGCCGCTTTATCAGAAGAAACTCCGATATTAATTACTAACGCAACTGAAGCGGAAGCTGTAAAACTTTTTGCTAATACATATTTAGCATTGCGAGTTGCATTTTTTAATGAATTAGATTCTTATGCAGAGATGCGAGGGCTAGATACAAAGCAAATTATAGACGGCGTGGGGCTTGATCCAAGAATTGGTACTCAATATAACAACCCTTCTTTTGGATATGGTGGATATTGCCTACCTAAAGATACCAAGCAATTGTTGGCTAATTACCAAAATGTACCTAATAATATTATTGCTGCCATTGTTGACGCTAACCGTACACGTAAAGATTTTGTAGCAGATAGAATTTTAGAACGCAAGCCCAAAGTTGTAGGGTTATATAGACTAGCTATGAAATCCGGGTCAGATAATTTCAGACAATCTTCTATACAGGGAATAATGAAAAGGATTAAGGCAAAAGGAGTAGAGGTAGTAGTATATGAGCCTGCCCTAAATGAAAGTATCTTTTTCAATTCTCGTGTGATAAACGATTTGGAAATATTTAAAAAAGAAGCAGATGTTATTGTAGCTAATAGATATAGTGCTGAAATTGAAGATGTTATGGAAAAGGTCTATAGTAGAGATTTGTATCTTAGGGATTAATGTTTTTAAAATTGTTAGTTTTATGATAGGGGATTAGCTCAGGGATAAGGGATAAAGTCATGCAAATAAAGGATTTTTTAAAACGCCTGTTACCTCTTCCAACAAAATGGGCGATAATGCAAAATCAACAATTAATGTCAAAATTAGATGAGATTGAGCGTAATTTTGAGGAATTAAAACAACATCAAGAAATAATGAATGCTCAAGCCATAAAAAATCATGATTTTTCAAAAAAACGTTTTGCATTCTTTGAAAGTATGATTGAGGAAATTTATGACACAACTGTTGAAAATAAAAAAATATGTCCAATATGTTTAAATGAAGTTAGAGTGTTTTTACCTTTTGAAATTGATGGCAAACTCAGAAAAAATGCCCATTGCCCTTATTGCTTTTGTGCAGAAAGGCAGCGGTTTCTATGGTGTTATTTAAAAGAACATACAAATTATTTATCTGATGAAAGACAGGAAATTATAAAAATATTACATTTTGCCCCTGAAAAAGGTCTCTATGATAAATTTTCTGTCAAATCAAATATTAATTATTATCCTGTTGATATCAACCCATTGTGTAAAAGGATTACTAATGTTGTAGATATACAAGACATGCAATATGAAGATAATACATTTGATGTAATTATTTGTAATCATGTGTTGGAACATGTTCCGAACGATTACATTGCAATTAAGGAGTTAATTAGGGTATTAAAAAAAGGGGGAGAGGCGTACATCACAGCTCCGGTTTTCGGTTCGCTTGAAAAAACGATAGAAAATAATCCAATGCATAACACCCCGGAATCAAGGCAGCAGTTTTATGGACAACATGATCATTTAAGAAAATACGGAAGAGATTTTCCACATAGATTAAGAGGCACCGGTTTTAAAGTGACAACAATAAAACCAAATAAAATTTTTACAAATGATGAAATGACTCTCTATTGCATAAAGGATACTATATACGACTACATTTATAAATGTACAACACTTTAACATCACATTTTAAGGGAGAAACTTCATATGCTTACCATTGAAAATGCTTTTTTATTTGATATATGTATTGGTTATCCATTCGGCAAAATGTGGTTTGAAGATGCTCAAGTTAGCATTTCACCACAAGATGTCCCGGCGTCTTACTTGCTTAAAGGCGAGCAATTGGCAACTATAAAAGAATTAATTGTACGCAAAGAAAAGTCTGTAGTTCTGGTAGCGGAAGGTTTACGTGAAAGTGCTAATTCTTTGCTTCTTATGCCTAATATAAGTGTAACTCAAAAACCACAAATACCTAGTGTTGCTATTGGGGCTAGCTTTAATGACTATTGCTCCCTTGCAAAATATTGGTGGCCTGATTTAAATAAAGAAGGAGGGATTCCATATATAAGAAGAGATGGTTATGTTAACCCGGAATGCTATGCGGACAGTTATGATTTTCTTCGACTTAAACAATTTGCTGAATCAGTTTTATTGCTTTCAGTCGCCGCCTTTATTCTACCCGGTGATTCCAGCAAAGCTTATGCAAAAAAAGCACGGGAAATGACAGTAGCTTGGTTAATTGACCCTATTACTAAACAGACTCCTCACTTTAAGTTTTCTCAGATAAACCCCGGTAGTGAAAAAATTAGTTTTTACGGAACAATTGAGGCTCGCTATCTCATTTATGTATGTGAAGCTCTACAATTACTAAAACATATAGATGCTGTAACAGAAAGTGAATTTATTGCTTGCCAAGAATGGTTTGCTTCTTTATCTAATTGGTTTGAAACAAGTGACCAAGGAGTATTAGCAAAAGAAGCCAAAAATAATATTGGTTTTTGGGTTGATTTACAGCGACTGATTTATGCACGATTTTCCGGACAAAATTGCCTGGCAAATAAAATTTTTAATGAGGATGTATTTACTAAGATAGATAAACAAATTACTGAAAATGGACAACTCCCGCATGAAATAAAACGCACATTTCCATATGATTATGTAACTTTTACTTTGTTAGCTATGGCAGGGCTTAATGCAGCCAGTAGTAATGGTGACTTGAAACTAGCTGAGTTTTCCACAGAAGACGGGAGAAGTTTTCAAAAAGTGTTTGATTGGTTCAACCAAACACTGCATGTAAGCGGATTGGAAGAAAAGGCCAATACTTTAAGCAAGTTGGTACAGGCTCGGCAGGAAATAAGGCATTTAATAGCCGAAAACAATAACTTGCATGAAAAAAACAAATTGTTACCAACATTAAAAGCAGATGATATTTCAAAAGAACCTAATAATATACCAGATAATATTTGGCATCACTTTGATGTTACTAAAAAGGAAAATGTAGCATTACGTCATGCCTTGAATAACGAAAAGCAATTGTATAAATGTATGTCCATACAATATCGTGAAATCTGTTATTTGTTGCAAGAATCTAAAGCCCAATTGGTCAGTCAAAAGGAATTAGAAGAAAAGAACAAAGAACTTGAGAAAATAAATAGTTTTGCTAAATCTGAAATTGAAAAGAAAACCATAGAGCTTAATAATAAAGTTGTAGAGTTTGATAATAAAGTCAAACAGATTGAAGTAATAGAAAATTTAGCACAATCTGAAATTAAAAATTTGACTAATGAGTTGGAAATAATAAAAGTTGCTAAAAATAGTGAACTTAATCAGATGAAAAATGATCTGGATCTAGCAAAAAGTGAACTTAATCAATCAGAAAGTAATCTTAATAAAGCAAAAAATAATCTTAGTAATGTTAAAAATGAGTTTAGTAATGCTAAAAATGAG
>WQVX01000054.1 GCA_009785615.1 Defluviitaleaceae bacterium
AATTGTTTACCTTCACATTTTTTTAGCTCCTGCAAGATGATGCTTTTGGGCAGGGCTTTTCGATATGAACGGTCTGATGACATAGCGTCGTAAGTGTCGGCAACGGCGATTATTCGGGCTTGCAGTGATATATTTTCACCGGAAATACCGTTTTGATAACCTTTACCGTCCCAACGTTCGTGATGTTCGATTGCACCGGCAGTCAAATCAGGGATAGTGGTTATTCCTTTCAATATCTCAAAGCCAATGCTTGTGTGTGTTTTCATGGATTCATATTCTTCGTCTGTCAGCTTGCCGGGCTTGTTAATAATTTCGTTTGGTATGCCTATTTTACCCACATCATGCAATAAGCTGATATAGTAAAGATTTTCGATGAACTCCTTATCCATTCCCATGCGGCGTGCTATTTCCACTGAATATGTTGCTACTCGAACCGAATGCCCGCTTGTGTATTCGTCTTTTGCGTCTATGGTGTTGGCAATGGCTGTCAGAGATTGTATAATCATTTCACGGTATTCTTGTTGGCGGATGCGCAAAGCATTAGTTCTGTATCGTGTTACTGCAAAAGCGATTCCGAAAACAGTAAGAATGCCCGACACAAGTATAAGTACCCATACCATCGTATGCTCAAAAAACGCCAATTCTTTGATGAATTCGATTTCAATTATATTGCCTGCATTCCCATGAGCATCTTCTGTCCATACACGCAGGGTATATTCTCCGCCTCGTAGGTTTGTGTATGAAACAGTCATGTTGTCACCCCGCATAAGCCTACCGGGTTCGATGTCTTGCCCATGTAATATAAATCTAAGAACTGTATCATCAGCAAGCCCAAAGGATAGTAATGACAGTTCTATCGTTAGGCGATACGCATCTCTTGGAATTATCATTCTTTGATCAAAATTCGCATGACTGATTCCGTCTATCTGAATGTCGGATATTCCTGCAAATGGAATGAAATTCGTTAGTTCAATTTCGGGGTTGTAAATTTTTACGCCTCTGTCTGTATTGAAAAATAACCGCCCATCAAGGGTTATCAAATTCCATGCGTTAGCGTTAACAAGAGGAGTTCTCCCCACGCTTCTGTAAATTGCTGTGTACTCAAAGGGGCTATAGAGGTCAAACAGTGCTTGGGCGTTGGTGCGAATAATCGCGCCTGAATGCATAAGAATTAGGTCATCACCGCACCGCATAATGTCAAGAAATGCAAACGGCGGCACTTTATCAATTACATGGATATTTCCGCTTGAATCAATAAACGATAACCCGGGGGAAGCAGCTACCCATACACCGCTATGTTTTTCGTCATACAGGAGTCGCAACACAACGCCACCGGTAAGCCCATCTGCCTCAGTAAAACGCATATAGCCGTGTGTGCTTATAGCATAAATCCCATTGCCATCCGTGCCAATAAACAGTGTTCCGTTTGAAGTGTAAGCCGCAGATAAAACCATTATATCCGGCGTTGGTACAAATTTACCGAAAACATCGCTTGCGCTAACCACCACATCTCCTGTGATAAAATTCACGCCTACCGCTGTGCCAACGACCACAACACCGTTTGAAATTTCATGCACAAACCGTGTGCGGTCAGTTAGCAAACCGTCAGCAGATGTCCAATTTACATAAGTGCGGGTAGTGGGGCTGTATCGCACAACACCCCATTCATCCTGTGTTGCCAGCCAAACATATCCGCTTGAACAAGCCAAAAGTCCACGTATTCGAGTTTCAAACAATCCGGAAAACTCTGTATGTACAGGATTCCAATGAGCATCAAAAACCATCAAGCCTGTGTCTGTGCCGATAAAAGTCAAATCCTGCCATATCACCACAGCATTGGAAGGCCCGCTGTCTATACCAATAAGCATGTCCACGCCGGTAAATGCACTTGGCGAAAGTTTTGCAATGCCGCCTCTTGTTGCCGTGAACCAAAAACCGCCTCGATAATCTTCCCACATATCGGTATAAAACCCCGCATCATTGAGATTGCCTACGTCATGAAAGTTTTGAGCCGCATCCAAAAACCCGATTCCATTCGCCGCCAGCAACCAAATAAACCCGTTTGAACCTACGAATAGTGAATCTATGCTACCTAGCGGTGTTTCGATTGTATATGATTGAAATGAATTGCCGTCAGAGCGTAAAACAAGTACATCACCGACATTAGTACCTACTATAGTGTGGCCATCGGGAGTTAAGGCAACCGACCTTGCTCTATCTTGCATTTCATGCCGCCGGTTTTGCCCCTCTGCTGTATGAATGTACAATTCACCACTGTTTAATACAGTAAAAATATTGCTATCATAGTCAACAATCAATGAAACGATAAAAGGTCTCAGAGCCGTGTTTAAGGTAATGGGTGAAATATTGCGGTCAGCATCTATATAAAACAAGCCTTCGGAAGTACCGCCCCATATTCTGCCATCGTCATCACTTGCAATGGTGCGTACAGTGTTTGATGGTAATCCCATCCCTCTGTCATAAACGGTAAAAACTCCATTTTCAAACGCCACAATTCCCCTGTCGTTTGTACCAATCCACAGCACTCCGTTTTCATCCTCATACAATGCGCGGATACTTGATGAGCCAAAACCACCGGGGGTTAAGGCGTTCCAAATGGTAAACCCTGCTCCGTCATAGCGAAACAATCCATTGTAACCCCCAAACCACATAAAACCGTCACGGGTCTGAATCACAGCGTTTGATTCATCGCCGGGGAAGTTATTGTATGTTGTGCTGTATATGGTAAGTGCGTAATTTGCTAAAAACCGCTCGGAGCTGACTTCGGTATTCTCTGCCGCTAAACCCGGAACATACACTAATACCGTAACAATCAGCGCAACTACGAACGATTTAACAATACGACTTCCTGCCCTTGTTGTCATCTTGCCCACCTCCTACAATTGTTTAAGAAGCTGTACCTTTGGGTAAATGTCGTCGTCGCTTCCTTGAACCGGCGAAAAATCGCCTGCGCAACTCCGGTAAAAAAAGATTTTAAACAGGTTCTAAGTAATTCCCCCATAAAAAAAGTCTATGCCAAGCCCCCGAAATATGTAAAACCCCTTCGGCGCAAGGTCATAGACTAAGATATGTCAAATGCTTTAGCAACGGGGTTGCAACTGCCCATTGTGTTATGGATGTTCGTTGAATACAGCTTCTCAGGTACCGGTCGAACGTTGTAGCTTTTAAATGCTACAAGCAGATATTATCATTAAGTTGAAAATTTTGCAAGAAAAAATCGCCGCATTAGTATAGGTGGCGATTTTTTTCTATAGAAGTTATAGCTAACAAAAAATCAGGTTAAACAGTGGGTGTATTATAAGCAAGCTTAATATGGATATCATATCCGGATTCAGTTTGAACCATATCAAATTGAGTATCCATGCCACTCTTTTTTACTATTTCCAAATTTTCTTTGATGGAATTTGCTAAAATTCGGACATCGCGTATGTAGTGTTGGATAACCAAATTTTTGCTTTCCGGCAATGGCTTACGTAATGCCTCTTCTACCAGCTCTTCTGTTTTTCGGACATTTAATCCATTTTTAATCACTTTATTTAAAATTTCAATTTGCTTTTCTTCTTCCTGTAATTTAAGCAACGCCCGGGCATGGCGTTCTGTTAGTTCATTCTCTATCAAAATTTTCTGCACCCTTTTTGATAAACGCAATACTCGTAGCTTATTTGCTATGGTAGATTGATTTTTACCCACTCTTTCTGCTATTTCTTCTTGGGTAAGCATGTAATCTGTCATTAAATTTTGAAAGCCTTCAGCTTCTTCTAAAAAATGCAAATTTTGCCGTTGCAAATTTTCTATTAAAGCTAATACTGCACTATCTTGATCGGATACATTTACCACTACTGCCGGAATACTATTTATTCCGGCTAGCTTACTAGCCCTTAAACGACGTTCTCCTGCTACAAGTTCGTATCTATGGCCATTGATTAAGCGCACACTTATAGGCTGTAATACACCATATTCTTTTATTGATGTTGCCAATTCATCCAAACCTCCACGGTCAAATATCTTTCGTGGCTGATAGGGATTAGGCTGTACCTGGTCTAATGGAAGATAAACAATCTCACGTTCGGAAATTAACATTGGGTTTGTCATTAGTTCTTCCCTCCTTATGTTTGATAACAGTATATCAAACTATGGTACAAATTGGAATTCATAATTTTTCTGTATTTTTTATGCCAAATTTAGAAGTTGTATTTAACTTTTGATACAGCCTTTACATTATCGAATAATATATGTATAATAAAAGCACAATAAAAACGAGCGGGAATTATGAAACGACTGTGGGAAAATTTGCGAAGGTAATGATATAATAAGCGGTTGCTCTCTATTGTTGAAATATAGGGGCAACCGCTTTTGGTTTTTTTATATTGCAATAAACAGTTATTAAAGTAAAATTTTTAAGGGGACATGATTTACATGGGCAAGAAAAAAGGTCTTTCTATTTCTACGGTTATAATAATCGTGATAGTAATAGCATTGGTGCTTAACAGTGTGTTTATGGTGGTTATGAGTTATGGGCAAAACCGAGGTATGATTATTGAGCAAAGTGCAGAGCGGGCAATGATTATAGCCCAAAATATTGCGACAACAATTGACCCTATGCGTTTTGAGCAGTCCGCCCTCTCCGGCGAAACGGATGAATATTGGCATATTGTTTATGATTTGATGCGCAATGCAGGATTTAACTCTAACGCGCTTTATTCCTACATTTTGCTTCCTCAAGTCACTCACGAAGTCACATATTTTCTTGCCGCACAAACTCCCCTTACCGACTTTGACAGTTTTGAGCTTGGGGTTACACTGAGCATTGAATTTTTTGAAGCCGGTATGCTTGAATCAATGGCAAGAGCAACGGCAGGAACAACGGATATTGTGTATGCCGATGGGTTTGGCACAACCATTTCAGGTTTTGCACCAATTTTAACGGATTATGGGCGCATGGTTGGCATGGTTGTTATTGCCCTTGCTATGGATGAAGTTCTTGCCCCTGTAGATGCATTTGTTCTTTTTATGTCCATAGTAGCTGTGCTTTTTACCACTGTGACTGCAATAATTGCTGTTGCAGTAATACGGGCACGAGTAACAAAACCGCTAAAAATATTGTGTGAAATATCAGACAATATTGCAGCCGGAAACATGAATACTAATATCCCTCACAGGAATTCGAGTGATGAAATAGGCATATTGACACAATCCTTTGCACGCATGAAAAACGAAATTTCGACCGTGATTGAAGAAACTTACAAACGAAGTCTTGAAATTGCCAAAGGTGATATTCAATCAGCCACTAACACGAATGTAGTAAAAGGTGATTTTCAAAAAATTCTAAGTAGTCTTGATATTGTATCCGGCAGCTTAGTGCAATATTTAAACAGCATACCCGCGGGAATTGATCTTTATGACAAGGATTTCTGCCTTACATTCGCAAATTCGTATAATTTAAATCTGGGGTCGGGATATGAACCTGATGATATATATGGATTAAGTATTCATGAACTTTTGCCGCCGGATTTAGTAAAGGCTATGTTAAAAAGCTTTGAAGAATCCGCCGTTTCAGGTAAGGCTGTTACTTATCCGATTAGAGTGCCTTTACCGGGTGGCAGAGTAAAACATGCAGAGCATACAAATATAGCGGTTAAAGATAGTAGCGGCGGGATTGTTGCTTATCTAAACTTTGGATATGACATAGACGAAGTAGCAAATGCCAAGCAACACTCTGAAAAAATAGGCTCATATATTAATGAGCGTACCAAGAAGCTAACCAACACCATTGTCACAGCCTTTGAAAAAGCAAACTTGTCCGTAAGCATAACCAAAAGCGATTTTGATAACGATACTAAAGAGATTGCCAAAGAGCAAGACGCTGTTGAAGAAATCGTGAAAAAAGCTACAGGTGTTATCAAGAGTTATGTAGATGAAGTGAGCGATGTATTGGCGACTGTTGCAAGCGGCGATTTAACCGTTAAAATAAACCGTGAATATGTGGGCGACTTCACCACTATAAAAGATTCGATTAACAGCATTGTTGATAGTCTGCACAAAACCATGTCAGGAATCTCTACTACTGCCGACCAAGTATTAGCAGGTGCAAACCAAATTTCCAATAGCGCAAACGACTTATCAAGCGGTGCGCAAGTGCAATCAAACTCAGTACAGGAATTAACCTCTACAATTGACATCATTAGCCAACAGACAAGCCAAAACGCCGAAAATGCCAATACAGCCAACCGGCTATCCAACAAATCCACTACCAACGCACAAGAGGGCAGTAATGCCATGAAGCAAATGGTAGATGCTATGAACCAAATAAAAGAATCATCAAAGAGCATTTCGCAGATTGTTAAGACCGTGCAGGACATAGCCTTTCAAACAAATTTACTTGCGCTTAATGCAAGTGTTGAAGCTGCAAGAGCGGGCGAACACGGCAGGGGTTTTTCCGTAGTTGCAGAAGAAGTGCGTAGCCTTGCAGGGCGAAGCCAAGAAGCCGCAACCGAAACAGCAACACTCATTCAAGATTCTATCAGCCGTGTGGATTCGGGAGCAAGCATTGCAGAAATCACCGCCGAATCCCTAAATGCCATCGTAACAAGTGCAGATGAAGTATTAACGGTTATCAGTAGCATTTCCACCGCTTCTAAGGAACAAGCGGAAGCTATTGCCGATGTAAGCCACGGTTTGGCGCAAATTTCAAACGTGACACAGACCAATTCCGCTGTATCGGAAGAAACAGCGGCGGCAAGTGAGGAACTAAACGCCCAAGCCGAAACACTACGACAATTGGTATCATTTTTCAAACTGTAGAGCAAAAGAGCAAAATATGAATCCCCCAAAAGTGCGGATAAGGCACTTGCGGGGGATTTTTTACGTTCTCAAAAAATAAAGTTACATAAACCCATTGACAGAAATGAAACCCATTGGCTTATATGTGAGAACATAAACGTTATATCGTTTTTAATACGCCATGCGAAATAAATTCTACCAATTGCTCAACTGTATCTTCATCTAACTCTGATTCATCAAACACAAAATGTTTTAAAGCTACAAAGCTGTATATTCCCATTAGTATATAAGAAAGCAACACAGGGTCAAGTCCCCTAACTTCACCACTTTCTTGCGCTTTAACAATTTCGCTGATATAGCCCTTAGAAAAACGCTCATAATAATTCTTAAAGGCTTCTGCATCCACAAATTGAGCCTGCCAAACAATACGAAATAATCCAAAATGTTCTCGCACAAATGAAAAAAAGACCCGGATAGCAATCCGTTCTTGCTCTATCATTGAGGCAGAAGGTTCTGCCAGTTTTGCTAATCTAATCGCTTTTCTGAGTTTATGACCCAGGTCATCCATTAAGTGCAAAAATACGCTCATTTTATCAGGAAAGTATACATACAAAGTGCCTGTTGCTACCCCGGCTTTTTGTGTAATTTCATGTATTTCAGTGGCATAGTAGCCATTCTTGGTAAATAACTCCTCTGCTGCATCACATATTTTTTTTAGAGTTTGCTCGCCTCGCTTTGTTTTTGGTAGTTTTACATAGTCCATCCATTATCCCACACTTTTCAAATTGACATATTATTTTCTACCGTATTATATACGATAGATTAAAAGCAAACAAGTCATCATCTCCAATTATTCGGCTAATTGCCTGTTATATATTTGAATAATTAAAAACAAACACAAAAATTGCTGATGATTAATTTGTTTTTTTGTTGACTTCCACATATTAATATGGTAAAATTGCCGAACATGAAACGTGAATCAATGTTCATATTATGTAATCTTTTTAGAAAGGTAGTGATGTGTTGGGCGATGTTATTCTGCGGACTGAGAATCTATCCATTCAATTTGGGGCTTTAAAAGCCGTTAACGACATCAGTATCTCCATAGAAAAAAAGAAGTTTACAACCGTGCTTGGGCCAAATGGTGCCGGAAAAACTACTTTCTTCAATTTAATCAGTGGTTTGTATAAGCCTACTTCCGGTAAAGTGTATTTTAAAGATCAAGATATCACCGCGTATTCACCCCAAAAGCGCATACATGCCGGGATGGGAAGGAGTTTTCAGCTTACTAACGTGTTTCCGGATCTTTTAGCGCGCGAAAATGTGCGCCTGGCTGTTCAAAGTGCCGCCCGCATAGGTTTTAAATTATTTAAAAGTTATAAGGGTTATAATCGGATAAATGAAGAAACTGACAGGCTCCTTAAAGATATGCTGCTGGAAGATAAGGCGGATGTAAAAGCGGGAGATTTAACCCATGGTGAACAACGTAAGCTGGAAATGGCAATGGTGTTAGCACAAAATCCGGAAATTTTGTTGCTTGATGAGCCTACAGCCGGAATGAGTGTTGAAGAAGTTCCTGTAATGATAGAGCTTTTGCAACGTATTAAAGATAAAGGAGACACTACCATTGTTCTTATTGAACACAAAATGAACATGGTTAAAGCTTTAAGCGACACGTTAATTATCATGGTACATGGCGAATTTTTGTGTGAAGGGGATCCTGAAAGCGTTTCGCAAAACCCTGAAGTCATGGCAGCCTATTTAGGAGGTGGAGCTATCAATGTCTCTGCTTAAAGTTGAAAACTTAGTTTCTTATATCGGGCTTTTCACTATACTCCACGGAATAAATATGGAAATACAGGCAGGCGAGGCAGTAGGTATATTAGGCCGTAACGGTGCCGGAAAAACAACATTTTTGCGTACAGTTATGGGCTTAGTTAAAACCCGTAGTGGAGTTATCGAACTTGACGGGCAGTCTCTTGTCGGAAAACCGCCTCATAAAATTTCTCAAATGGGAATTGCCTTATGCCCGGAAGATTATGGTGTGTTTGATGAATTGAGCATTAGTGAGAATCTTGCATTAGCCAAGCATAAAGATGACACTGCTACCCAAGACCGTATCACTTATGTGCTTGATTTGTTCCCGGATTTAAAACTGGCTTATAAGCGGCCTGCACGCACCTTGAGTGGTGGACAGCGTCAGATGTTAAGTGTTGGACGCAGTTTGGTAAATGAAACCCAGCTTATTTTAATTGATGAACCAAGTAAAGGTTTGGCACCAATTGTTATTGAAAAAATGGCACTGGCACTTAAAGAAATATCCAAAAAGTCTACTATACTTTTGGTAGAGCAAAACTTTAATATGGCATTGGCTGTTACGGATCGCTACTACATTATAGATGAAGGACGCACCGTACATAATGGAATTATGCAGGAACTAGCAAACGACAAAGAATTACAGCATCGCCATTTAGGTTTATAGTAATGAAATTAAAAGGAGGGAGATAACTTGGCAGATCTCATAACGCTTCTCATAACCGGTATATCTGAAGGGGCACATATATTTTTGATGGCATCCAGCCTTTCCGTCATACTTGGTCTTATGAAAGTGGTTAACTTTGCCCACGGAACATTGTTTTTGTGGGGAGCCTATGCGTTTCAAATGATATTTAACGGCATTAGCGGACAAGTCAATAATACTCTTGCTTGGTTAATAAGCTTGCTAGGTGCCATTGTAGCAGGATTTATTCTTGGAATTATATTTGAAAAGGTGTTTATAGCCCGTGTATATGGAAATATCGGTGCGCAAATTCTGATAACTATTGGTTTGCAAATTGTATTTACTGAGCTGGTGCGCGTATTTTGGGGCGCACGAGTAATTGCAGTTGCCCGTCCGGAATTTTTGCAGGGTGTATCCAATTTTAGTGGCGTTATCATTGTTCATTATCGGATATTCCTTATTGCAGTTGGTATTCTTGTAGCTATTGCCGGACACTTTATCTTAACCGGGACAAGAGCAGGTATGATAATCCGTGCCGGGGTACAAAATAGTGAAATGGTTGGTGCCTTGGGTATCAATATTAACAGGTATTTCACATTAGTATTTGCTGTTGGTGCGGCACTGGCAGGTCTTGGGGGTGCGTTGTTTGCTCCTATAGGCGGAACAGTTAGCCCGGAAATAGGTAACTCCAGCCAATTGTTAGCGTTTATTGTTGTAATAATAGGTGGAATGGGCAACTTTATGGGTTCTGCACTTGGAAGCTTGTTTTTAGGTGTTATGATGGCCTTGATTGGTTGGACTATACCTGACCTTGCACTTATTGCACCTGTAACATTAATGGCTCTTGTGCTTATATTTAGACCTCAAGGATTATTTGGATTGGCGGTGAAACACTAATGGGAAATATTACGAGTCGCTTTCCAAATTTGATCACTATACCCAAGCTATTATGGTTATTAGCAGGGATAGTGATACTAATTATCCCACCTATAAGCACTACCGCCACTATAACAATGGTTTCACGTATTATGATTTTTGCTGTATATGCAATGGCTTATGATATCCTGCGTGGATATATTGGTATAATCCATCTGGGTTTCGCTTTGTTTATTGGCGGTGGCACGTACTTTGTAGCAATATTATTCGCAAATGTGGGTATAAGTATCCCAATTTTATTGCTGGCTATAGTAGGTACCACAATATATTCAATCATTTGGGCATTAATTGTAGGTAAAATTGCAGCAAAAAGCGGTTTGCTTGCTACTGCCATGATTACAATGGCCTTTGCTGAAATCATGCGTAATATGATGGAACGCTGGCGTACAGTAACAAACGGCTTGGATGGTTTAACCTTCCGTGTGCCTGCGCCTTTTGATAACCGTACATTTATGTATTATGCTTGCTTTGTATTTTTACTCTTAATGGCATTTGCATTGTACAAATTTACGACATCGCCAACCGGGCGAGTATGGCAAGCTGTACGCGAAAACGAACAACGTGCTGTGTTCCTTGGTTATGATACAAACAGAGCACGTACCATTGCATTGTTGGTGTCCGGTGTTGTAGCAGGGTTAGCCGGTGTTATGTTCGCTTTGCTTAACCGTTTTGCTAATACAGATGTTTTGGCTATGCAAATGACATACAATGCTATGCTTTATTCCTTGGTAGGTGGAAGCGGTAGCTTGTTTGGTTCTATCATTGGTAGTGCAGTAGTCGTACTGTTCCAAAATTTCCTTTTGGATTTGCGCGGTGTGCATTTTATCTTTGAACGTTGGCTTATCTTTTTTGGCTCGCTGTATATATTAGTTGTTATATTTATGCCAAAAGGCATTATGGGTTTTGTAGAGACAATAAGAGAAAGATGGAAACATAAAAAAGGAGGAAAAATTTATGAGTCTTAAAAAATGTATTGTATTATTTTTAACTTTATCTATGTTTGCAGTAATGGCAGCATGTGGTGAATCAGCTCCTGCCGGTGGTGGATCCGGTGGCGAAGGCTCACCTTTAAGAATTGGCGCAATTACATCTTTAAGTGGCGCACTTCAAAGTTATGGTGAAGATTTTCAACGTGGATTTTATTTAGGACTTGAATACATGACTAACAATACCTTTACCGTTGCGGGTCGTCCTATTGAAATTATCTGGGAAGATACAACAAATACCCCGGACGTTGCTCGTGAAAGAACACTCAGCCTTTTGGAAAGAGATCGTGTAGAGTTGGTAACAGGATTTGCTTCTTCAGGTGATGCAATGGCAAGTTTGGCACTTTTTGAAGAGTTTAGAACAGTAGCAGTTATTGATCCGGCAGCGGCCGATGCTATTATTGCCGCACCTAACTGGAATGAATATATTTTCCGTACCGGCAGAACCTCAGGTCAAGATGCATTGGCTATGGTATCCGTATTACAAAACCTTCATCCGGAAGGTGGCGTTACCGTTGCAACCTTGGCACCGGACTCAACATTCGGTTTTGCTATGGTAGATCCATTTATAGCCGCAGCAGAAGCAGCAGGTTTTGACGTTCTTTTAACTGAATTTATTCCTCCGGATGCAACAGATGCCAGTCCACAATTGTTACGTCTTAGAAGTGCAGCTCCTCAATATCTTTATACTATTTGGGCAGGCCCTAACAGCCCTTGGATACAAATAGATGAGTTAGATCTTCAAGGCGCAGGCGTTACACTTATTACAGGCGCACCTGAAAGAGATGCTCTTGCAGCCATGATACCTCTTGGTCAAATGGGCGGAATCGGATTCTGCGTATATTACTATACTTTGCCACAAAACCAACATCTTAATGATTGGATGGTTCGCAGACACTTTGAAGAGCATAATATGGCTCCTGACTTGTTTACATCCGGCGGTTTTGCAGCAGCTTCCGCTATAATCACAGCATTAGAAATAACCGGTGGAGTCACTGACCCGGATGTATTGATTCCTACAATGCGTGGAATGGAATTTAACACACCTACAGGTATGCGCTACTTCAGATATGAAGATCATCAAGCCATGCAAGACCTTTTTGAAATAGATTTTACATGGCAAGAAGGCGATGAATACATGGTTCCATCATTCCGTAGAGTAATCGGCAGAGATGAAATAGTACCTCCAATCTTAAACGGACGGTAGGTTAGGCCAATGAAAGAAAAATATATTACTCTCCAACAAGCATTAGATATGGTGCAAAGCGGGTGCCATATTGTAACAGGACTGGGAGCTGCTGAAGGTCAGGCGTTTATGAATGCGGTGCATACCATTGCAGACAGAGTAAAGGATGTAAGCATAACTAACTGCCTTACCATGTCAAAAGGAACCTTTTTAGACAAGGCATATAGCGATGTTTTTCAAATAAACGGCTGGTTTTATTCCCCACCTTTGAGAGCGGCACATGCTAATGGGAATGTCTCTTTTATCCCCAACCATCTGCATTTGGCAGGTGTAAAACGGCTTGCCCATGTAGCCCCTACAATCTATGTAGGGGCGGCAACCCCTCCTGATAAACACGGTTATGTAAGCCTTTCTGTAAGTAATACTTACGAAAGACGTATGATTGATGCGGCGGATATTGTAATTTTAGAGATTAATCCAAATTACCCGCGCACTTTTGGTGATGTAGAACTGCATAGTAGTGCAGTAGATTATTTTGTAGAAACAGACTACAATGTCCCTTCTTTGCCGGATATTGCTGTTAATGAATTGGATAAAGCCATAGGACAGCACATTGCAGATTACATTCAGGATGGAGATTGCATACAGCTGGGTATAGGTGGTATTCCTAATGCAGTAGCCGAGGCACTGACATCTAAAAAGGATTTAGGTGTTCATACAGAAATGCTTACTTCCGGCATAGTTAAGTTGGCAAAACTGGGAGTAGTTAATGGTAGCCGAAAAAATAAGTTTGCTAGAAAAATAGTAGCTACTTTTGCTTTGGGCAACCAAGAGTTATACGAATATATAAATGACAATCCTTCTGTATTGATTTTAGATGGTAACTATGTAAATGACCCTACTATCATCGGAAAAAATGACAACCAAGTATCCATTAATACTACATTGGAAATTGACTTGACCGGGCAATGCTGTTCTGAATCCATAGGGTATAAGCAATTTAGCGGCACAGGCGGTCAAGCAGATACAGCTATAGGAGCACAGAAAGCGAAAAACGGACGCTCATTTATTGCTTTATACTCAACTGCCAATGTTAAAGATGCAAATGGAGAAAGGCAAAGAGTTTCCAAAATTGTTCCTATGCTGAAACCGGGTGCTATAGTCTCATTATCTCGCAATGATGTAGATTTTGTAGTAACAGAGTATGGAGTAGCAGCACTAAGAGGAACAAGTGTCCGAGAAAGAACAAAAAGGCTAATTGCTATTGCCCACCCGGATTATCGTGATGAACTGGCGGCTAAGGCAAAAGAGCTAATGTATTAGGTGAGTTATGGCATACTTCGATTTTAATGGGAAAAAAATCTACTACGAAATTCATGGCGAAGGACGCCCCATTGTTTTGCTCAATGGGATTATGATGTCAACTCTTAGCTGGAAAATGTTTGTTGAGTCATTGTCAGCCAATAACAAATTAGTGCTTCTGGACTTTTTTGATCAAGGACAGTCAGATCAATATACAGAGGAACCATACAACCAGGATTTGCAGGTTAAAGCATTAAAGGCACTTTTGGATCATCTGAATTTAGAAGCTCCTGCCTTAGCAGGTATATCTTACGGGGGCAATGTAGCATTAAAATTTGCAGTTACATACCCGGACTACATTGATAGACTGCTGATATTTAATGCCTCTGCAAAAACAGGAGATTGGCTTAAAGAAATGGGTCAAAGTTGGATTATGAGTGCAAAAGATCCTGCTCACTTTTACAACACTACTATCCCAATTATCTATTCTAAAATGTTTTATGATGGTAAATCCAAATGGATGCAGGAACGCAAAAAATTTCTGGTTGACAATATTTTCAATAACAAGGTATTTCTTGATGGAATCATACGGCTGATACAAAGTGCGGATGATTACAACATTGAAGATGAAATGAGCAAAATAACAGCAAAAACCCTGATTGTTGCCAGTCAATATGATCCTATAACACCTTTTTCCGATCAAAAGCAGTTACATGATGGAATAAAAGATTCCGAACTGGTGATATTGCCTGACTGTGGTCATGCTACTATGTATGAAAATCCTGTGTTATTTACAACGTTGATTTTGGGTTTTGCTAATTCTAAATTTGAGGGGTTAAAAATATGAGAAAGGCGTATATCGTAAGTGCCAAAAGAACAGCTATAGGAAGTTTTTTAGGTGCCTTAAAGGATGTACATCCGTCTCAACTTGGGGCGGCAGTAGTAAAAGAGATAATAAAAGAAACCGGCGTAGATCCCGCTGCTATAGACGAAGTGATTGTTGGTAACGTACTTGCTGCGGGCATTGGTCAAGGTATTGGGCGTCAAGTATCCATACATGGTGGCGTACCTGCTGAAGTACCTGCGCATACTGTTAACAATGTGTGCTGTAGTGGTATGAAAGTAATTATGAATGCAGTAACAAGCATTCATGCGGGTTGGTCAAATTTGGTTTTGGTTGGTGGAGTAGAGTCCATGAGCCAAGCACCTTTTATTTTGCCAAGCAAAGTCAGAAACGGAAATAAGTTAGGCGATATAAACACTCAAGACCATATGCTTTGCGATGCTTTGCTAGATGCTTTTGAAGGCTATCACATGGGCATTACGGCTGAAAATATCGTTGAAAAATACAACATTACTCGCGAAAATCAGGATTCATTTGCTTTTAATTCTCAGCAAAAGGCCATTGCGGCAGTAGACGCAGGTAAATTTAAAGATGAAATTGTACCTGTTCCTGTTAAAGTTGGTAGACAAGAAAGTATTTTTGATACTGACGAATATCCAAACAGGTCTACTTCTTTAGAAAAATTGGCAGGCTTGCGCCCTGCATTCAAAAAAGATGGTACTGTTACACCGGGAAATTCTTCCGGGATTAACGACGGTGCCAGTATGACTTTAATTGCAAGTGAAGAAGCCTTAGAAAAATATAATTTACAGCCCATAGCAGAAATTATTGGCTGTGGTCAAGCCGGGATAGATCCTTCAATTATGGGACTTGGCCCGGTGAATGCTGTAAAAAATGCATTAAATAATGCCTCTCTTACATTAAAAGATATGGATTTAATAGAGCTTAACGAAGCTTTTGCAGCTCAATCTTTGGGTGTGATCCATGAGCTTTCTGCTGAACATGGAATGTCTCAAGAAGAAATCATGAAAAAAACCAATATAAATGGCGGAGCTATAGCTCTGGGGCATCCACTTGGTACAACCGGAAACCGAATTATTGTAACTCTGTTGCATGAGTTAATCAGAAGCAATTTAACTTATGGGTTAGCCTCGCTTTGTGCAGGTGGCGGTATGGGTTGCGCTGTAGTTATTAAGAGAGTCTAGGAGGATCAAAATGCGATTAAAAGATAAAGTAGCCATTGTAACCGGAGGAGCTAAAGGCATAGGTCAATGTGTTGCCCGGCTTTTTGCAGAAGAAGGTGCAAAAGTAATAGCTTGCGACATGATGGAATTAACTTACGACACTCCAAATGTAGAATACTTCAAATTGGACGTAAGCGATCCGGAAGGTTGTAAAAGCCTGTTTGATTATGCAGTAGAAAAATACTCTAAAATTGATATTTTGGTGAATAATGCAGGTATAACAAGAGACGCGCTTACTCGAAAAATGACTGACGAGCAATGGGCACAAGTTATTAATGTTAATTTAAACGGTGTATTTTACATGACTCGCCATATAGGCCCTTATATGCAAAGTTTGGGTAGCGGTTCTATCATTAATATATCCTCAGTAGTGGGAGAATACGGAAATATTGGCCAGGCCAATTATTCCGCAACGAAGGCCGCATTAGATGGTCTTACAAAAACTTGGGCAAAAGAATTTGGTATGAAGGGCGGCAATGTTCGTGTAAATGCTGTTGCTCCGGGATATATTTTGACGGACATTTTAAAAACTGTGCCTCAAGACCTTTTAGATAAATTTGCTGCTACAACTATGCTGGGTCGCTTGGGTCAACCGGAAGAAATTGCAAAAGCAATCTTGTTCTTAGCAAGTGATGAGTCATCTTATGTCACAGGAACCTTGTTAAGCGTTAATGGTGGTATGAGGCTGTAAATCATAATTGAGGAGAATAATTGCCTTGAAAAATAATGTTGGGATAGCGGGTCTTGGGGTTTACCTTCCAAGTAAAACAATGTCTGCAAAAGAAATTTCATTAGCCACCAAAGGCGTGTGGTCAGAAGAGGCGGTTATTGAAAAATTAGGTGTAATAGAAAAAAGAATACCGGACGCAACTGATGGTGCGCAACAAATGGGAGTTTGGGCTTCCACAGAAGCTTTAAAAGATGCAAATATGTCTGCTGAAGAAATTGATTGCGTACTTTGCATTACTGAGGAATGGAAAGAGTATCCCCTGACTACTTCGGCTAACTATATAATTAAAGAAATAGGTGCCACAAATGCTTGGGGAATAGATATCCAAAACAGATGTTGCACATGCGTTACAGCCGTTAAAATAGCTAAAGACATGTTGCTTTCTGATAATAATATGAACACTATCTTAATTGCCGGTGGTTATAGAAATTGCGATCTGGTAGATTATGAGAATAAAGAGTTATCAATGATGTTTGACCTTGGTGCAGGCGGCGGAGCTATGCTACTGAAGAAGAATTTAGGAAAAAATCTTGTGCTGGGAAGTCATATTATTTCAGATGGTTCTTTGGCAAGATCGGTTGGGGTTGAAGTAGGTGGTACGGCTAACTTGGTAAATAGCAACAACCTTGCAGAGCATTTTGTACTTAGTGTAATGGAACCTGAAATCATGAAAGACCGTCTAAAAGAAGTATCCGCTGATAATTGGAATAAATGCATAGACAAAGCTTTTGAGGAATCAAATCTTCAAAAGAAAATAGATTATCTTTCTATACTTCATTTTAAGCGTTCTGCTCACAATGCCTTCTTAAAATCTAATGGTTTAAATGAGGATCAAAGTATTTATCTTGAAAATTATGGTCATATTGGACAAATTGATCAAATTTTGTCATTATATCTGGCTAGAGAACAAGATAAACTTAAAGCAGGAGATAATATTGTGATGTTAGCGGCCGGGATAGGATATACCTGGGCGGCTAATGTGATTAAATGGGGTTAGAACCTGATTTTGGTTTAACATCTTAAAACGCTTCCTATTCAAATTTATTGAATATTAGGAAGCGTTTTCAATTTTGCTATGCATGGCTTTGAACTAGAGTTGCCAAAGTTGTACGTTCTTCATTAACTTTGTGGAATGCTTCCTCTGGCGAAAGACCGCTTTTTATGAGTTCTAACATTTTGGTTGTAGCTTTCTCTGCACCGACTTCCACTCCATCAACCCAACCTTCATTCCGATATTTTTCAGCAATTGTCATGGTGTTCTTCACCTCCTTATCATCCTTGAACGCTTCAAAACTTGTGTTGAATGTTTGGGCGACTCGCTTCACTTCTTCGCTTTGGGGAGCAGTTAGCTTGCCAAGGAGAAATAAAGCCAATTCACCTGCTAAATTTTTTTGTTGTGATAGTTTTGTCAAACTGATAAACATTATACTTGACGGGTTTGGGAATATCTTATTGGTGGCTTCGTCTTTCAAGATGTAATTCATAAAGGTTTCCTCTTGCAATACGGAGTCTGCATCCGAAGCCAAAAGCCAAATCTGATTGACTATCTTGCCGGGATTATTGCTTATGCTCAAAACAAAATACTCAATGGCTCTGTCGGGTATCGGTGGCTTGGAGATTGCTTTGTTTTGGAATTCAACATATTTAAGCCTGTTCATTTCTATTTCATCCGATTTAAAATCTTGATTGCGCGTTTTGTTTTTCTTTTTGGCATTGATATAAAATTTATATTGGGTTTCGATTTGAATTTCGCCCTCAATGAGTGTTAGCATGGTCGTAGGGTTTAGCTTGCGGTATTCTTCTAATAGAATATTCATCATCAAACGGAATTCTTCCCGGTTCTCCTCATTTTCAAATGTGAAATTCAAAAACAGATCATCCGGGGCATATATTTCCATTGAACCGCTTTCCAACTCAACGAAACCTAGCGGAAACCTTGTTTCCATAATGTGCCTTCTTCCTGTATGCAGTTGATTGCTCTACGAAAAAAGTATAGCATAGGCGTGGTGATTGCTCAATGCAAAAGCCTATTTCCACCCTTCACGCCGGTCGAGGATTGAGGATAAAGGGGTAGTCGTGTAATAAAAAAGAGCAGGAACGTACAGAATTGCATCATATATCACTATGACATTAGAGCAGAGGGTGGTATAATAACATCAAAAAGCTATTGATTCATGTAGAAGTAAGATGGGAGAAAATAAATGCCATCAAAAAAATCATCTATCCAAAAACCCAAAGGTACTAAACTAAAATACACTTTCAAAAGTGATGTGTTATTTAAAATGCTGTTTCGTAAATACCAACACCTTCTAAAGCGTTTGATTTCGGTATTGCTCGAAATCCCTCTTGAAAGTATAACCGAATTTCATATCACCAACACAGAAATGCCACCCGAAGAAATTGGCAAAAAGTTTTGCAGACTAGACATAAACATGATAGTAGATGACATAATAATCAACTTGGAAATTCAAGTAGAGGACGAAGGTAACTACCCGGAAAGAGCATTATTTCACTTTGCAAGAATATATTCGGCTTCGCTACCTGCTGGCAATGACTACAGTACACTACCACGGACAATAATAATTAGTATAATTGATTTTGAATTATTTATTTGTGAAGAAGTCCACTCAGAATTCCAATTGCTAGAGATTAAGCGACATACTTCACTTACAGACAAATGCAGTCTGCATTTTTTTGAGTTACCCAAAATGTTAGACGTAAAATCAATCAACATGAGTAATGAAAAAGATTTATGGCTTGCGTTGTTTAACGCTGAAACTCAAGAAGAATTAGATGAACTATCCCAAAATGGAGGTGCGGTAATGAGCGAAGCAATTAAAGCATATCATGGCATTACTATCACAGAAGAATTTAGAAGTTTAGAATGGCTAAGAACTAAAACAAGGCATGATGAAGCTAATGCTTTGAGTACTGCGAGGAAAAAAGAGAGGGCGCATTGGCAAGGTGTTGTTGCGGAAAAAGATACAATAATTGCTGACAAAGATGCTCGTATTGCTGACAAAGATGCTCGTATTGCTGAACTCGAAGCCAAATTAAAAAATCAGTAATAATATGAAAAAATGCCTGAGACCATTGATTTACAGTGGCCACAGGCATTTCTGTTACTATCCCATGCTACACTAGCCCCCAGCATTTGGGATACTCAAATTAGCGTAGTGTTGTCTTGTTATCACCATAATGACAAAAAGCCATTCTGCAATATCTAATTTTAAATCTGAAAGTAGTCCTTAAACCTATAATACCAATGCCTAAAATTACAATATAAAATACAGCGGCTACTATAAAAGCCGCTATATTTACCCAAAAAACGTTGTAACAATCCACCATATTGCAAATATAATACCAGATATTAGCAAACCGATTAGTAAAACAATCCCTATTATTACAATACCTGCAAGTATGTATTGCCAGAATGCACCTATAATTATTAGCGCAACAATTATCCCAAGTATTATCATGAGTGCCTCCTTTCCATGCTAAATTATTTAATAAATCTGTCATGTAACATATACATTACTCATTTCTAGTGAAAAATCCTGAGAACCATTCTTGAAGTAATTGCCCTCCTTCTGTGCTAAATTGTTTATATCAATCTGCCACGTAACATACATGGCAAGTAACAAAATATCCATTGTGTTTCATCGTCAAGAATGCTGAAATTTCGGCAAAGAAAAAAGCAAAGACGCTTATACATCTTTGCCAACGCATAAAAATAGCGTTCTCGCTCCCTGATTTTATGGGAACAAAAACGCTCATGAAACACAATGGATAGTATGTTAAACAAAATAATATTTCAGGAGGAATCCACCATGGCAATGACAGAACCCATCCGTGACAAGCATCAAGTTAGTCAACTTCTTATGTATTACTTTAACAAAGGTGAAATCCGCAACCACCTATTAATCGCTTTATGCATACATACAGCTTTACGCATCAGCGATATTTTGCGTCTCACATGCGACGACGTTTACGACTTCAAAAACCATCGTATACGCAAAACCATCACTATAACTGAAAAGAAAACAGGTAAAAATAAAACTATTGCACTCCATAAAAATATCATCAATATTTTATCAATCTGCTACCCAAGTGCTAAACCGGGTATGCCACTTATACGTAACAAACAAAATGAAAAACCCCTTAGCCGTATACAAGCTTACCGTATCATACGCACTGCGGCGGAATCTCTTGGATTTGAA
>WQVX01000055.1 GCA_009785615.1 Defluviitaleaceae bacterium
ACTCTTTGAACAACATCACCACGAGCGTTAAACAAGTAATATCCATGCTGATGACTTCTAATCAAGTTACCATTTATTTTGCGGTGGAATATATTAAAAATCATGCCACCGGCATTATACTCAATAACAATATGCCGACCATTCCAACCATGTATTCTTGTTGCACCATTTACTGTTTTTGAATGGCGCAACCCGTCAGCTCTGTAGGTATACGAAGAAATCATACCGGGCATGGTAACACCTATCAATTGATTAAAAGTGTTGTAGGTGTTTGTAATTGTATGATTTCCTATGGTTTCGGTTAATTGGTTTCCGTTTCGGTCATAAGTATATCGAGTTATTTCTTGCTCCCCAAGTCCATTTGTACTTGTTGAACTCAGCAGTCGATTGTTTAAGTCGTAAGTGTACACAACCGTATAGCGATGCCGTGAGTTTGTCATTGATCTACGGTTGCCTCTGTTATCAAAAGTGTATGTCCTTTGCGTAATAAGCCCCGGTGGATTGCCTGTTCCGGCAAGTGCAGCAGAAAATCCTTCTATCTCTAAATCAAAATCGAAATCCATGTCAAAGTCCGCATAGAAGTCAAAATCAATATCAAAGAAATACACGTCCGGTTCTTCATATAAAACTTCCGGTATATACGTAATGCTATTATCAAATTCTAATAGCTCAAAATCAATATACCCTACAGAGTTATCCAAAAGCATCACTTCAGCACTTACATATAAGATTTCGTTGAAATTTTCATACTCTGCTTCAGTAAATTCTAAGATATCTGCTATTTCTAAATCTGTAATGCCATCTATAAAGATTCCGCCGCCTTCTCTTGCGGCTGTATTGTTTGTTATGCTGCCGTCAAACATATGAAAGCCGTGATCATGGGCTAATGCAGCTACATTTCGAGGCCGTTGCACATATACGCCGCCACCGTATCCTCCGGCCTCATTTTCTGTAATAATTCCGCCTCCCCAAAATATGCTGTTTCCCCAGACATAAACACCGCCACCATTACCAAAGATAGTGCGGTTTCTTCTGATTTCGCCACCTCGCATATAAAAGGTTGCACGAGTAGATAATCCTGTGCCTGTTCCTTCAAGAAACACGGCTCCGCCGGATATGGTTATGCAATATTCCACTGCACTACCGGTCGACATTATAAATGTACCGCCTGCTCTTACAAACACACCACCTGCAAAACCAAAACCTTGTACTCGGATGTTATTTCCAAGTGTCAAACTGCCATAAACTATAAAGTGCCGTTGTCCTTCATTTGGTTGAATCAAACGCCTTACACCATCTGCCCCTGTTGCTGTGCTTACAAGCCTTATATCACGGTCATCAGGTATTACAATTGCATTTCCTGCTGCAATGTTTCTAGGTGCCCAAAAATCATCTGCAATCAGTATAGTTATTGGAATATTTGCCGGTGCTGTGTTAATTGCGCTTCTTAAACCAGACCAGTTACTTACTTGCGCATGAATGATATGACTGCCACCGGCCGACCTTGTTTCTTCTCTGATTAGCCGCCTTGCTAAGTCATAAGTATAGTATGTTGTATAAGTGGCAATTCCTCCGGATACAACTTCTATTACTCGACTAACGTTTCCATCCAGATAGTGAGTATAGGTAAATTGTGACAAAACGTTACCACGATCGCTATTAGTCAGCCTTGTGACCAAATTAGCTAAATTGTAAGTGTATTCAGTTATTACCCCATTTCCCAATGTTTTTCTGATACGGTTTCCATTAGCGTTATATGCGTACGTAGAAGCCAAATAGCCATTTGCCACTACAGAATTTACCCGCTGAGCTATATCAAACCTGTATTCATTATGGATATATAGCCTTTGGTTTACGTATGTCCTGGATTCCGTAACGTTATTGGCATCATTGTATTGATATATGACTACTATCCCGCCGGTCTCGTCCTTACGGTTAACCCGCCCTACTGAATCATAACTATATGATATAGTATGTGTTCCATTTGTTGCACTACGCAAAAGCCCTGTTACCCAAAAAGTATATTCTCTAAAGTCAACAACTTGACCGTTACGCACACTTTCTTGACGTATTAACCGCCCCATTCCGTCATGGGTGTACCTGAAAAGAGTCCCATTGCGGTCAGTCCTTGTAAGAAGTAAACCGTTACTATCATAGGTTTTGCGTTCTGCTTGTCCTAATGCATCGGTAACAGTGATAAGCTGACCCCTGTTATTGTAGGTAAAGATTGTTACCGCATTTGTTAATGTATTGCCAACTCTTTGGGTAAGTACGTTACCTGCTAAGTCGTAGGTGTATGTTGTTCTTAAAGAGTTTAGCTCCGAGCCTCCTGTTTCAGATGATGCTAGGTTGTTATATCGGAAAGTATTAGAGGTATTTGCCCAGGCTTGTTCTTCTCCCGGTAGATTGATGAGTGTTGAAGTTCTGGTCAAATTTCCATTTCTATCATAGAAATTGCGAGTTATTGAATAGTGAATTCTGTTGCCAATACGCTCAAAAGGTACGTTTACTTGGATTAACCGCCCTGCATTATCGTAAGTAAATCGCTGGATATTACCCATAAAGTCAGAAGATGTTAATATGCGACCTATGCCGTCATAAGTGTTGCGGGACGTATTACCCTCAATATTTGTTACTGATGTTATGCCAAAAACATTATGAGTAATGGTGTTATTAACACCTAGAGATTGTTGCGTAATTACCCTCCCTGAAAGGTCATGGGTGTAAGTAGTAATTCTACCGCCAATAGTACCTTCTTGGGTTCTGCGCCCAAAACGGTCATATTGAACTACAGCCCGGATTGGTTCTGCGCCAAAGCCGCCGCCGCTTCTTGTAGCAGTTACAATCCTGCTATTTCCCTGAGCATCGTTTATATCAAAATAAGTTGTTGATTGACCGTTTAGCAATATCCCTCCGGGACACTCTATTCTTGTGTCTATCACACGGTCAAAAATATCATAAGTAAACCATGTTATCCCTGATGAAGAAACACCTTCGGCATTGCGTGTTGAAGTACGTCTCATACGGTTATCGTAGGTATTGCGCTGTATCACAACACCATCGACTGTTACAGTCAGCAAATTACCAAGGCTGTCATATTGATAAATGTACGTAGCACCCAGCACAGTTTGATGATGTAAGGTGTTTCGCTGATCATTGTAGGTATAGGTTACAACACCACCGTTAGGGGAAGTAACCATAGTTATACGCCCTATAGCGTCGTATTGCCAGCGTGTTACATACCCATTGGGGTCAGTTTCCGAAAGAGTGCGCCACATTGTATCGTAGGTAAAGTGGCGTTCTATAAATCCGGCACGGCCAACCAGATTTCCTTCTACATCATGTACGCCGGTGATACGGACTGACTGCGGTAAAGTGCCTCTATCAAAAGTGGTTTGTGTTGCAATAAAAGCAGAGGCTCTACTATTAGGAAAACTTCGGGTTTCTATCACATTGCCATAGGCATCATGCAGAAAATCAGTCCTGGCTTGTCTTGCATCATTTTCATAGACATAGCTTCGGACTATTCTTCTTCCATCACCAGACAATACATTTCTTGTTTCAACTATGGTTTGATTGTCTGACCTGGAAGTAGTAGTTAAAAGAAGCCCAAATCGGTTGTCGTAGGTATGCGTTGTTCTATATCGCTGGTGGGTGCTTCCTTGAGCCAATGGACTAACGGATCTTGTCAGTTGACCATATCTGTCATACGTGAAATCTTGGCGGGTAGTACGCGAAAAATTCCCTCTGTATTCTGTTAACACAATGGAAGTGGGCAGTCTATCGTTGTTGTATGTTGTTGTCGTTGTTGAAAGCAAAGTGTTTGCATGGTTGTACACTCTTTGGAGAGTATTTAAGTGCCTGTAATTAAAGGTATATACTGTACGCAGACCATTATTTTGTGTGACGGTAACACTATAGGTATGGTTTGATGGTGGTCTTAAAACATGTTGAGGAAAGGCAGTAGGCTCTCCTTGATAGGTGAAGTTTGTTAATTGATATTCTCGACCTTGATCGCCAATAAACACCCGTGAAGTAACTCTAAAGCTTTCGCGACTGCCTGCACCCATATTAATTATGTGGGAATCATAAGTAAAACGTAATTGTGCCCCTGATGGATAGTTTACCTGTGTTAGCAACAAAGTTGTATTAGGGTGTGTAGGAATTTTTGATAAAACACAAAAATGAAATAGCCTCTCAGTATACTGGAATGATGTTACTGCACCAACTTGATTTATAACACTATTCAATCGAAATGTGCCATAACCTGCACCTAAAGGGCTGGTTACAACAAGGGAAGCGTTAATAGTAAAGACACTGTTATCAGGACTGGTTACAGTAATAGTTCTGTTGTTTCCTGACCTTGCATATTGGAAATTAATCACGTTGCCGTTTGTGTCCACTATTCTTGACAGTAATTCCATGTTATGCAATTGAGGAATTATATTGTATTCAAAGCCAATTGTGTTTCCAAATCGATCAACCATACCAATAATTCGCCCATCACTAAAGTAATATGATGTACCATTATGAAAAGTCAGCCTTTTATCAGACCAAAGATGGCCACTTATGAAAGTGGAGTCATTAGACAACACCATATCTTGTAGAGTATAGTCAACGAATCTGGTTCTAGTTAACAGTGCAAATGAACCTCTTCCGGGAAGATACAACACATAATTTGAAATATAAGGTAGATCAAATATCCAACCTGAACCTGCACCAAGGCCAAATGAGTCATGCTTTGCTACTCTTGCATTTGTATTGTTAATAAAAGCAGGACCAAAAGAATCTGCCCAGGAAGAATCATATAGCAAATCCAAATTAAGCCCAAATCCGCCACGCCCCGGAAGGTTTAAAATATTCATACGGAACTGAGATGATCCATTATTAAGATCTACTGATTCATTGGCGTTAAAGTGCAAATTAAACGGATTAACAACTATATTGTCATGGGTAGCTGTGCTTAATGGATCAATGCTTATATAAGCAGCGGGTACGCCAAAATTCATAATTAGCAAGCCATAAGCTAATATATAATCCAATTCGTAATAATCGGCATTAACAGCGGCCATTACTCTATTGGCGTCAAATGGGCGCGATAAAACATTAGCCACTCCGGCTTGAAGTAAAAATGTTTGCGGTTCAACTTGCAAAGTTGCACCAAGAAAAAATGCCGCCTCAATTTCTACTGTGGTATGTCTACTCAAAAACATCTGCCTAGCGACATTAAAAGCATGTGTGTTGGTGAATGCTACAGCAATTGAGTTTACGGTTTCCTGGTCTTGGGGTGATATTTGTGTTGGGGCAGTCCATGGCCTGGTTTGTATTACATTATCTAAGCCAAGCCGCACTACAGGTTCCCAAGGCTGGGTATCGAATTCAGGATATTCATACTCCGGATAAAGGTACCCTTCTTCGATTTCAGGGTATTCGTATTCTGGATAGAGATATTCATCTTCCGGGTAAGGGTATCCATTGTCGTTTTCGGGATACTCATCTTCCGGGTAAGGGTATCCATTGTCGTTTTCGGGATACTCATCTTCCGGGTAAGGGTATCCATTGTCGTTTTCGGGATACTTTTCTTCCGGGTAAAGGTGTCCATTGTCGTTTTCGGGATACTCATTTTCCGGGTAAAGGTGTCCATTGTCGTTTTCGGGATACTCATTTTCCGGGTAAAGGTGTCCATTGTCGTTTTCGGGATACTCATTTTCCGGGTAAGGGTGTCCACTTTCATTTTCGGGGTACTCTTCTTCGGCTTCCGGAGTTTGATCTTCCGGGTCAGGAAGTGGAGCCTCAACTTCCGGGGGCTGCTCTTCCAAGTCAGGAAGCGGCTCTTCAATTTCAGGCAGTTGAATTTCATCTTCCGGCTGTGCAAGTTCTAAAGACCTTGCTTCAAATGAGGCGGCTAACAACTCACCTATGTTTAAAGTCATTACTTCAGCTATCAATTCAATGGAATTAGTGTGAAGGTATTCTTCAACTTCAAGGGGCTGTGGCTGCGATTCATACCAAGGAGGGTCTATCGGCGGTGACTCTGAGATTCTTAATCGCTCTTGTTCCGGCAATTGAGCCGTTTCGATAAAGCTGTATCTTTCATTTGGGCGGCTTGCTGTTAGAAAATCTGAAATATTTTCTAACAATCTTTGAGGGATATCATTGCTTCCTCCAAATTCGTTTGTAGATACAAACGGTGTGTTAACAAGCCGCCGTTCATTTATTTCAATGCTAATATCAAATTTCTGTGCAAATTGCTCAAAACGCATGATTTCCAACATGCGTTCATTAGCTGAAGGGATAGCTTGAAATATAACTTGTGCTTCTGTGTAGTCAAACAATCCGCCGGACATGATTTTTACCAGTTCTATGCTTTCGGCTAATGTGAATCCGTCTCTCTCCATTACAACAAACAATGACTTGGTAATCTCGTAAGCTGCAATAGAAATATCTAAATGGCTAAAAAGAGTAATGCGATCGCTTTCTGTTAACGCAGAATAGTTTGTAACTTCGCTTAAAATTCCGGAAAGCTCGTCTGTGTACCGGAAATACGGATAGAAATCTTGTGGCAAATAGATTTCTTGGATGGGCAATAATTGCGCAAGAGCTTCAGGGGTAGGCTCTGCCAATGGATCAATAATATCCATGCCCAAATATTCTGCTAAAATAGCCTGTTCTTCTGCTGTAAGCAACTCAAATTCATTTACGCGCTCCAGCAAGGATTGTAGCCGCAAATCAGCATAATCTTCCACTTCATAAAAATCAGTAAAGTAATAGCTCAACGGGGCTATTTCGGGCAAATCATTCCATGGTGATTCATCAGCAAACACCACGTGTGGCACTGACATCGCCACAATAAGCATGAAAGCTACTAATCGCTTCATGCTTTGTTTTGTTCTAATAAACATAATGTGTTCTCCTTTGTTTTTTCGCGCTTTTGTATAATGCGACAAAAAACATGATTTTATGACATACTCAATATATATACTACAATCAGTGAAGCGGGTCAAGTCAGATCACTTCTCTCTCCAATCAGTAACAAAATGAGACCGGTTGAGTAAACTAATTACTGCTGATTAACGCTACTAAACGCAGCAAACAAAAAAATCCTTCGCACAAGTACGAGAGAAAAATTAAATTTAGTCGGCCATTTCAACAAAGTCGAAACAACAAGAAAACACAATGCGTACGTACATAGCGTAGGGAGAACGCTAACCATAATCACATTGGGGTTTTCTGTGCAAATTGCAAGACGTTGACGAAATCATTGATTGTTGGATGTTCACTTTGACGAAGATTCTTGTCGTACAAGGAACAGTAACTCAAATCAAAATCTGAACATCTTCCGCAAAACTGCTCTCAATTATGTTAGCCACTATAAAAATGAAGCTAAAGTCAAAACACCTGTTAGATTACTGCACTAGTTGCCACTACAAAACTAGAATGATATAATTCTATGAAAATGTGAGGAGGATATTATGCTGGCTTTCTCTATTGAAGAAATGGATGTAAAGGATTTTATGCAGCATCTTTTTGTACTGGAAACATTTAGCTCTTTTGAAATTAGGGGGGTAACTATTCATGGCTTTACTTACTTTGAAATTTCCGGAGAAAAGCCCCGTCAAGAGGATGAAAAAGTCAGTTATTGTACTTGGGAAGAACTGCGTCCTTATGTCCGCCACATTATAAAGGGAAAAGACAAACCTCGGGCAATGAAATTAATCTTTGCTCAAACAGAACCGGAAAAGTTGCACTCCAACGCTGCCGCTCTTTTTATAAATATGATATATGAAGGGGATAAAATAGTTTGCACTACTGCCACCGGTCAAAAAAGTTTTGACCTTACCAGAGCAGTAGACACAGAATGGGAGAGCTGGGTACAATCTTTTTTTAGGAAAAATGGGATCAATGTAACACTAGGCTAAGTTTTTAAAAATGAGAATAACTATATGGAGGAAAAAATTATCATGGAAAAAGGCAATCTCTCTATTCATAGCGAAAACATCTTGCCGATTATAAAAAAATGGCTATATTCAGACTCGGATATCTTTATACGCGAAATGGTATCAAATGCATCAGATGCTATCTTAAAATTAAAAAAATTAGCAGAAATTGGCGAAGCATCCAATATTCCTAAAGATGAAATTTATGCAATTCATGTCCGTTCAGATAAAGAGGCTAAAACACTTACTTTTGAAGATAATGGTGTTGGTATGACCGCTGATGAAATAAGGGAATATATTAACCAAATTGCCTTCTCAGGTGCAAGTGCCTTCTTGGAAAAGTACAAGGACAAAATGGACAAAGACAACGAGATTATAGGGCATTTTGGCTTGGGCTTTTATTCCTGTTTTATGGTAGCAAATAAAGTCCAAATAGATACCCTGTCTTGGCAGCCCGGAGCCGAACCTGCACAATGGAATTGTGACGGAGGCATTGAATACGAAATGTCCGCAGGTGAACGGACTACCCGTGGAACAACAATTACTCTTTACATTAATGAAGAAAGTGAAGAGTTTTTGGAAGAATATAATCTCAAAAAAATCTTAACAAAATATTGCAGCTTTTTGCCTGTAGAAATTTTTCTTAATGCTCAGCCGGAAGAAGAAAATGAAGCAGATGTATCCGGCAATACAGACGATCAAAATGCAGACAAAAACGAAGATGCTGATATTATTGATGTAGATGAAGCCGATGTGCCGACAACTGAACCTAAAAAAGCCCCTACTCCTATAAACGACACTAATCCTTTGTGGCAAAAAGCTCCTAATGAATGTACGGATGAAGAATATAAAGCCTTTTACAGAAAAGTTTTTATGGACTTCAATGAGCCACTATTTTGGATACATTTGAATATGGACTATCCTTTCCGACTTAAAGGGATACTATACTTCCCCAAGCTCAAGCATGAGTTGGAATATATCGAAGGTGAAGTTAAATTATATAACAATCAAGTTTTTGTGGCAGATAACATTAAAGAAGTTATTCCTGAGTACCTCCTTTTGTTAAAAGGGGTTATGGATTGCCCGGATTTGCCGCTTAATGTATCCCGTAGCTTTTTGCAAAATGATGGTTATGTAAAAAAGATGTCCGGGTATATTTCTAAAAAGGTAGCAGATAAACTCAATTCACTTTATAAAAAGGATCGAGAGCAGTACCAATCCTACTGGGAGGATATCAGCCCATTTATCAAATATGGTTGTATAAAAGAACAAGATTTTTACGATAAAATTAAAAATGCTACACTATATAAAACAACCGCTGATGATTATGCCACATTGGAAGAATTCTTGGAACGTAATAAAGATAAGACAGACAAAAAAATATTTTACGTAAGCAACCAACAACTTCAGTCTCAATATATAAAACTATTTAAGGATCAGGATTTGGAAGCAGTATACCTTACTACTCAGTTGGATAACCCCTTTATCTCTTATGTAGAAAATTATGAACAGGAAAAGGAAATTCAATTTAATCGCATAGATTCTGATTTAACTGATGCCCTCAAGCAAGAAAAAGAGGAATCAGAAGAAGATAAAAAGCAGCAAGAGGACATGGAAAATCTTTTCCGCAAGGCACTTGGTAATGATAAACTGAAAGTTAATATTGAAACCCTTAAATCTGAAGGAATATCAGCCGTGGTTTTGCTATCAGAACAATCACGCCGTATGCAAGAAATGAGTAAAGCTTACGGTGGTCTAAGCGGCTTCCCCGGCATGTTTGATAATGAAGAATCACTTGTTCTTAACCGTACCAATAGACTGGTAAATACTTTATTAGGCTTAAAAGACGATCCGGATCGTAAAGAAGATGTAAATATGATTACTTGCCAGATATATGATTTGGCTATGATGAGCCATAAGCCCTTATCTAACGATCAAATGACGCGATTTATTGAACGTAGTAATAATATTCTTGAGCGTATAGCTAAAGAAAAGTGAACTGCTGAAAAATAAATATAAAGCAAGCATAAAGTAGCCCGGAAACTAATCCGGGCTACTTTTAACTCTAACACAGCTTCTAAATTCTCTAATGGATTCATATAGTATGCTAAAGAAATATAAGAAGCTATGAACACAGCTTCTAAAAGGAGCGAGTTTGAAATGGGAACAAAAATATTTGTACTACAGATAAGAGATGTTATTAGATTAGCAGGTTTTTTATTGATAGGGCTTGTAGTGTTAGGAGTATTGGTATTTTTATTTATACCCCGTGATGGTAGCGGTAGCAATCATCAACCACCGCCCCCTGCTGCACAGCCGGCAGCGGCTTTATACATACCGGGCACATATGTATCATCCATTATTTTAAATGATCGCCCGTTAGAAATTAGTGTTACAGTAACAGAAAATGAAATTGTTGCAGTAGAAATGGCAGAAATGTATGAGAGTCAGCGATTACTGTACCCATTATTTGAGCCTATTATGGCACGGGTATCTGACGACGTGTTATTTTATCAGAGAGCAGATATTACAATTTACAATGACTTTCCTGTAACAACCGAAATAATACAAAAAGCGGTAGTTGCAGCCCTGGATCAGGCCATAGCACATTAGGCAACCGGGTACCATTTTGTTACCGGTTGGCCATATAAATATAAAAGAAACGGCCAATTTTGGCCGTTTCTTTTACTCGTTCAAAAAAATTCATAATTTTTTTACATTAAAGAATTATCGTAATGCTTCCACTTTCATCCCAGCTTACGGTTGCACCTAAAGCTTCAGATACATAGCTAACCGGAACAAATGTGCGCCCATTCACTATTGCAGGTCTGCCCATTCCGTTAGGAAGCGGCTCATCTACAGGAATCAGCAGCATTACTCCGTTGTTCTCAATTCTAACAATACGTGAGGATTCGATCCACTCAACGTCTGCCCCAAAGGTTTCTGCTACAAAACGAAGTGGTACCATTGCTCTACTGTACACAGGATCTATGAAGAATGATCCATCACCTGCTTGCAAACGTAGTTCCCTTTGATTTAGAGTTGCTTGTTCCTCTGCTATTACATCAACGACTTCTACCCTTATTCCAAATAAACCGGCTTCGTCTACAAAGAAGATAAAGCTATTGTCTACTCTACTACCGTCTAGGACATCGTATGTCAATGCAATAAGCGCATCCTCTGCCGCTTCACTATCAAGTATTTCTGTAAAGCTTACTCCTGCAAGCAGAAGGTTTGGCACCATGAAAATTTCAGATATATCTACTGACAAGACAGCAGAGAAAGGTAGATTTGTTCTTACGCCATTTACCATAATGTAGACTTCCAGTACTTCCTCCAGCAATATCTCAATGGATACTACAAAGTCTGTGCTTATTATCCGTCTTACCACTATGGTTATTTCATCATTTGGCTCAAGTCCCCACTCTGCCATTTCTCCGGTACTAAAGAGAACATTAAATTCTGCTGTTGTTAAGCTCAATGTGCCATTTGCATCTATCAGTGCCTGAACATCAGCATAGCTTATTGTTGCA
This sequence comes from Defluviitaleaceae bacterium, assembly GCA_009785615.1. Lineage (GTDB taxonomy): Bacteria > Bacillota > Clostridia > Lachnospirales > WQUN01 > WQVX01. Next base: position 11,471 of record WQVX01000055.1, read on the forward strand.
CCTTCAAACATACCCTCATTATAATCCAAGTCAAATATTGCTATTGGCAGTTGGTTATTTTCCAAAGCAATTGCTATTGCATTGGCTATGATTATACCGGATTCGTTTACAGGTACAAAGATATCAACATTTGGTACTTGTTGCACCGGACGTGCTGTGCGTGTTGTTGCCGGGCGACGTGTTGCATTGCGGATTTGACGCCCTCCACTACTTGCTGCACCTCCAATGTTTGGCCTGTCAGAAGGAACTAACTGACCTCCCGGTGGTGGTACTTGACCTCCCGGTGGCGGTACTTGACCTCCCGGTGGTGGTACTTGGCCTCCCGGTGGCGGTACTTGACCTCCCGGTGGTGGTACTTGGCCTCCCGGTGGCGGTACTTGACCTCCCGGTGGTAGTGTAGGTTGTGGACATTCGCAATCTTCTGCACCACAGCAATTATCCGGGTCACAGTAATCGCCATCAACACAAAGGCAAGTTTCCGGTGTAGGTTGTGGGCATTCGCAATCTTCTGCACCGCAGCAATTATCCGGGTCACAGTAATCGCCATCAGCGCAAGGGCAAGTTTCCGGAATTTCCGGACGCTCGGCAGCTTGTATCTCTTCGCGGTCACGTACACGCATACGAGGCATACCTTCAGCACCATACACTTCACCAATAGAAACAAGTGCAATTACGCTTACCCATGCATCTTCTTCTAATACAAAAGATAGGTCAACCTCCGGGGTAATGTAGTCTCTCATATAAACGATGATTGGGCCGGAACCGTCATCTGCAACAAACTGCAAGATTGTATCTTCTGTACCGGGTTGGAACACTACATCAGACACTTCACCTTCTACAATAGCAAGCCATCCGGTGTAATCCGGAGATGCTGCCTCTGCCGTTGTCAGTGGGAGTGGATCTACTAATGTAATTTCTGTATCTACAATCATAACAAATCCGGTACCTTGATGAACGACAAGCTGTAGTTCGCCTTGATACTGACCTACAAACCCATGCGCTCTTACCAATTGGCCTACTTCAAGTCCCGCTGCATTATTCTCAGTAACTTCAAAGAGGCTAATACCTCCGGTTTCATCTTGGATGTAGATAGTATTCATGAAACCTCTATTTTGATAAGAATCTGCACCTGTAACTTGCAAGCCTGTAGTTGCAATACCTTCGATAGTAAACCATCGCCCCATCTGAGCTTGCCTTACTGTTCCGATAGGTGTAATAATTGGCTCAGGAGCTAAAGGTTCTAATATATTACGCAGTATTGTGTAGTTAATATTAGGTCTGTCAAGTGGATTATCAAGATCAGGCCGTACATCAAAATTGGTAAAGAATACGGAAGAGAATACTAAAACTGTACCATCACCAACATCTTGAGACGCACCCATCAAGATTTGTCCCGGGTCTGTACCACCTGCGGCAGTACGTTGACCAATGCCGGAACCTGTACCCGGGAATGGAGCTAAACCATAGGTTGGGTGTGCATAGCGCGGGAAATTACCGGGGTTAGCTGCAACACCTGTTGTTGGGAATTTTGTACGCCCCCAACCTTGATGAGAACTTGCATTTGCACCTACACCATTGGAGTCAACTACCCAAGAACCCGGATGTGACCAAATCATAGAGTTTACTTCGGCCGGTAAAGTTCCCCTTGCAACATAAGCATCAACATCTGCTTGTGAACGAATGATGGCACCGGGGTTAGTTACGGCATAAAGTGCGCCTGTAGAGAAGTTGCGGAAAATCTGCCCGCCTTGAACATCAAATGGTACTTCATCTGTATTTGTTGGGCCGGACAATCCACGATCCGGATCTGCCTCGGCAGTCATAACACCCTGCATGAATGGGTTATCAAGGTTAACATTTTGAGAAAACCTCAAATTATGCTGATGAGAGAAAGCACCTCTAAATCCAACCGGTGGAGTATGCGAAGCATCACCAACACGGATATGTGAACCCATAGCTGCAAGCAGTCTGTTTTGCTGATAAGAGTGTGCGCCTTCAATACCGGGTATTGTACCACCCACATCATTAAAGTTACCATATCCTGATATAGCAACAATACCGCCACCAAGTGCAAATTCTGCAACAGCGTCTACCACTGCTTGGGAATATGAACGATGCTCGCCTCTGGCCGGATCGGTGATAATACCGGTAGCTCTTCCGGGTGGGGCAAAAATAAGAAGTTTGAATCTTGGATCTTGGGTTGCTTGCAAAATTTCTTCCTCAGTGTTGAATATTACAGTACGGAAGTTCATAGTTGCTGCCATTGATGCAAGGTTTGTGAATGACCCTGCATTGCTTCCGGTTACATAGTCATTAAAATGCGCTCCATCAATACCTATCATGTAAAGAGCTTCTACTTGGCGGACATTGATGCTTAGGAATCCGTAATAAACACGGTTTACGCCATTTACATTAATGACGGCTCTTACAGTTATACTATCAATACCTTGATTTCTTGGCGTGTAGTTGAATGAAATGCTTGGGGTTTCTCCCGGTGCAATTACACTGTTATGAGCTACAACGCTATAAAGGCTACCATTTATAATATACTCCAAGGTTACTAAAGTAACCGGAAGAGCTTCGTCATTAAAGAGATGTGTATAAATGGTTAGTGCTTCATCAGTGACAGGCATAAAGGTAGGCGTTGTTACTTCAGATATACCTACGATTGGTGCGCGGCCTATCCAAATCGGTGCTGTTACAGAAATTCTCTCTGCACCACTGCTATTTACTGCAATAACTCGTAAGAAATAGTAACCCGGTTCCGGGCTGTTCATTGCTACTTCGTAGTAAGCTACTTCGCCAACAGGTACGTTAAAGTTTTGTACTTCAAGCTCAACGCCGCCGTTTGTAACAAGAGAAACCCTGCGAATGGTGTAGGTGTCTCTTGGCGCACCGGGAATATCTACCCGTGGAATTTCCGGGACATAGATTTCAGCACTAAAGTTAGCTACAGCGGGAACATTGTTAACAAGGCTTCCCATAGGTTCATCGTTCATATAAAAACGAATTTCCATATCACGGATTTCTGTTGCGTACACAGCACGGTCACGGAATGCTTGCCACATGCCTTCATAAGTGAAGTTATTTGTGTAGATAGCTGCGCGTCCTTCATTTGACCAACCAAAGCGTCCTCTATGATTGTCTTGACTGTTAACCGGAGCAACCAGCCAACCTCTGTCAAGAGCCATGGTAAATTGCTCATAAGCCGGGAAAAATCCGCTAGAGCCAATTGCACCTTCGCCATTTGTTACTTCAATTAAAGGAATACGTTGTGCTATTTCCGGGTCAAAATGAGCAAAGTTTTGGAAGTTACCAAAAGTAGTTCCGGGATGGTTAAACATGGAAATAGACTCGGGAGTACGTCTTAAAAGTTCGTAGTAACGTTGAAGGCGCAAGTCGGGATTATTTATGTTTAAATAAGTGTTTCTACGACAAACCCAACCTGTAGTATTAAAGGTGTTCATGTGCCCGGGGCCACCTGCCCAGGTAAATTCAAAGCCATTAGAAGCAAGGAAATCCGGAGTCATTGCCGCTGCTGCTGCTGCATTTCCGGTATCCCACTGATTACTGCCGGTAGAGTTATAACTCCTAAGATTGAACGTATCAGGCCCACTTGCAGGACTTCCGCCGCCCCAGTCAAACCAATTTGAGTGATCTGACAAAACAAAGAAGTCTAATCCCGCTACATCTCTGGCTTCTGCAAAAGCAGCTACCGGTGTACCCATACCATCTGACATTGTAGTATGTGCATGAAGCTGTCCAAAGAAGATTTGCTCGCCACCTGTTATCCGTAAATCAAAGCGAAGTTCAAAATCAGGACTGTCACGGAATCCGGGGGCACTTGCAAATCCTCCCCAAATCATCACAGGGAACATATCTTCTGTAATGAGTATGCCACCATCATATTGCACTGCAAAGTCAGTAACTTCATTTGGGGTACCTATATTACGTGAAAAATTGAAAGTAATAGTAGCATCAGGCGTTGCAGTTTCCAACTCTACAATTGTTCCGGCACGAAGAGGGGTTGATGGCCCATTTATCATACCATGGCTGGAGGTTACATTTTCTACAATTGCTTGAGTATAAATGAAAGTTCTTGGCGAAAGTTCATATAAATAGTCACCCGGAGTAGCAGGGTCAGGAAGTACAGCCCGCGCTATAATTACAGCAGTGTCATTAGCTTGGTCAAAGTCGTATATAGTTACTTCCACACTATAATCATCTGACAATTGCTCCGGCCCGCCATTAAGGCTAAAATAAATGCGTCCTTCTTCCGGATAGGTAGAAAGTATAACTGTATATCCGGCCGGAATTGCAGTACCTGATTGTGGCGTTGCAACCACATCTTGAACAGGTGGAGGATCCGTTAGTTCAATTTCCGCATCTATCAGCTGAACAGCAACTCTGCCACTTGTCCATTGACCTACATGGGCACGGTTTATCCTAATCCAATCGCCGGTTTCAATACCTGCCGGCAAATTGTGACCGTCTGCAAGTCTCATTTCAATTCTGTTTCCATCATGACACATAATAAAGTGTGTACCAACAGGAGGCAACGGCCCATCCACGCCTTCAGGCAGTCCGCTATCCCTGTGATGGAATTGCACACGTTCTACAGATACTCTCATAGCCCAATAATTGGGGGAAACAAGATCTGATACTCGTGAAATTTCGGGAATAACAGCAGGTTCAGCAAGTCCAAGAGAAACCGGATGCACTCCCGCAGATACCCCGGTACTAAGTTGGGTCATCCCATGAGGAGAGTTACCTCTTGTACCCGTTGCCCTTACCCTATGACCAATAAGATTAATAAATTGATCTTCAGGAATGGCAGTGCCTCCCCAAAGTACTATACCATCATTAGGGTCTGTTCCATCCATTATCCAAAGATTACGAGCATCGTTACCGGTAGAACCAAAAGTTGTAACAGCATAACCTTCAACTGTAAAAGTACCACCGGCGGCTGCATTTACGTCACGTATAGGAGTAAGTACAAGCCTATCAAATGTAAAGGTTTGTGGCTGTGTTTCATCTGCCCCTATCCTTGCATAAGTCTCCAACGTGGCTGTATTATCTGTTGTCGTTGGGAATGAAACAGTAACAGTTGCAGGATTTGCTCCTGTTTGCCAAGCACCGCCATTTATACGATAACGGATTTCGGCAGCAGCAGTTTCTGAAGAAAGGGTTACAGACCAGCTTTCTGTAGTTATTAAGCCGCCAGATGGGTCGGCAACCACATCAGCAACTAAAGGAGGAGTAGTTATACTAATCCCTGTAGCGTGCAAAAGCTGAACAGCGGTTCTTCCGTTGAACCAAGATACTATTGCACGGTCTACACTAACCCAGTCACCAACGGCTAACCCGGTAGGCCAAGGTAACTCATTGGCATGAGGTCTTAACTCAATCCGTTGTCCGCTGGCTACACCAACAAGCGCAGCATTAGCAGGTGCAAGTGCGTCAGGAGGGCCAACTTGTTCGCCGGGGGCAGGCAGTTCCAGTATTTGTACTCGTTCCAAAGATATTGATGTAGAGCGGTACGCCGGAGGTATAAGTTCATTCACCCTAACCGGGGTTGGTGTAATGGTTACGCCAGTTTGTAATGTTTCAAAGGCAGGGTTGGTTAATTGGTTAACTGTTGCATTAACACCTCTTGTGCCGGTTACTCTTACCCTATTGCCTACATGAACGTTTAATGCAGTCCCAAATATTTGAATACCATCATTAGGGCCATTTCCATCTTGAACAAAGAGTGTTGTATTAGTGTTGCCTCCACCTGCGGCTTGAGCAACTCCAACTGCATAACCTTCTATTGTAACAATAGTACCAGTTGTTGCTGCGTTAGCATCAGCAATAGAAATAACTGATGCAGGAACAACTCCTGATCTGATACTGATGTAATTGATTCTGTTTGCGCCGGCAGCAGCAATGGTATCAGTTGCAAATCCGCCTACACCACGTCGGGCAGAATAGTCAGATGTTAAAAGCCAACGGATATAAATTGTTGCCTCATCATCCGCAGATGCCGGCAAGTGAAATCCAAACTGTCTATCTGCATGATCAATGCCATGAGTATTATTGTCACTAAGTGCAATATTACCAACAGAGTTCCAGCTTCCTGCACTACCTACTCGATATTGAACCTGAAAATCACGAGGCCCGGTTCCGGCAGATGTCATGGCAAAACTTACATGAATATCTTCATGCCCACTAGTGGACAAGCTTGTTTGCCACCATGCATTATTTGCTTGACCATTTAACCCACCATTACCGGTACCTGCATAGTTCAGTACATTTATAGAATTAACACCACCATTTAAAGTTCGTGGTTGTGCTTCACCACCAACAATAAATTCTAAAATTGGCGCAGGTGTTGTTAATATGCCCCCATTTGCAATAACAGCTCTGTTATCGGGAGTTCTTGCAGCATTGACCTGTGCGTTAGTAGTAAAATTCCATGAAGCCAATACTTCTTCAACCATTGGCATTGGATCAAATACAATAACATCATCCGAAGGCTCCACGGGGATCTCACTTAAAACAACATTATTAATTTGCATTGTAGCGTTAATGCCAATTGGCGCACCGGCAGTAGAAAGTGTAGTACCTCTGGTTCCCTCTTCTGCATCCTGTAATACACGGATATAAAGTTCGTCATGACCATTGGCACTTGTTGGGAGATTTAAACTTCTACGCCAATCTTCAGATTCTACGTCTGTCCAAACTGATTCAGCAGGAGGTGCTGCCGGTGGAAGTTGATCAAACATATCCACATGTTGCCACTCACCATAGGTACCTACTCTATATTCAAGAGCAAATTGCCTTGGCCCTGTAGTTGTTGTTCGCATAGACCATGCTACTTCAATGTAGGATGTTTCAGCAACTTCAGCAGATGAAATTTTAATTTCCCACCAGTATTCTTCATCATTTGGACTGTCAAGGTGGGTACCCGTATCTATACCGCCGGTCAAAAATGCTAATGACTGAGGCACTTCATCTTCCATAAATTGCAATGTTGCAACATCGCTCTGTGGGCCACCTGTAGCAATAACAGTTGTTCCAATTATGTCTGATTCATCAGTAACAAACCACTCTGCCAGTACCACCGGCTCACCAAATTGATCCGTAGTAAGCTCATCATCTGAAACATCCGGAAATGGATCCAGTGCAGCAGGTGTAGTAAAAGAAGCTGCAATTGCTAATAGCTCCTCTACCTCTTCGTCAGATATAATATTGCTGTTATCGTACAGCACATTGGTTAAGTCGATAACTTCAGCAGGATTTGTATAGTCCGGTTCAGCCGCTGATACATTTACCGCCATTACATTAAACGACATCAAAAATGCCAATGTAAGCGCAAGATGTTGTCTACACTTGCGCAACAACTTATTCATTTAATCCGCCCTTTCTAAATCTACATTAGCTAACCATGTTCATTAAAACAGACTAAGCTCAAATTCTCCCTTCTAGGAAGCTGTGTTCATAGCTTCTAAAATTGTATTTTATTTTTTAACATCCCCCTCTCTAATTTCATGCTTTTTCACACTTCTTATATACTCTTTCCGGCAGCAAGAAATGCCGCAAAAAAAGCCGTAATTGGAACTACCAAAACCAAACCTATGCTTGCTGAAAGCCCTTGTATTACTTCAACCGCCAACATGTCTAAATTAATAAACCGAATGTAAGGAAGCTGATACAAAGCAATAATCACCATAACTGTTATAGAGCTACCGGCAAAAGCCAAAATCAACGTATTAGACATGGTACCAATAATATCACGTCCAATATTCATACCACTTTTATATAATTGGCCTATAGATAACGAAGGATTAACACGTTTCATTTCAAAAACAGAAGAAGCAATAGTAACACCCACATCCATAACAGCACCTAAAGAAGCAATAATAATTCCGGCAAACAACAGTAATGGCAAACGTATTACGCCATCCATTCCCTGCTGAACAATTAGCTCTTGGGCATGTTGCATATGCATACCGGAAATATGTGCAAACCGACCTGCTATTAAGCCTATCGCACCGGCAATGGCAACCCCCGCCACTGTACCCCCAATAGCCGCTGCACTTTGTAAACTTACATCACTAACTAACAAAATAGAAAATACTGTTGTAAGTACTGCTGTAATAATAGCGGCAACAATAGGGTTATGCCCCTCTATAATTAACGGTATCATAAAAAATGCAACCACTGACAAAGTAAACATTAATGCCAAAAGCGAATACAAGCCCTTTTGCTTACCTACTATGATTAAAATTAAAGCGAAAAAGCCAATAAAGCCAAAAATAAAGCCATCACGAGAATGACCAAATACATGAATCAAAAAAACTTGACCATCTACAACATTAATATGAAAAATCATTTCCATATTTTCTTGAGCTACGTAGTTGAAAAATCTACTTAAAGTATTTTCAATTCTAAAACGTTGTCCGACAAATTCACCGGTTAAAATTTCCACCTCAATAATTTGACGTCCCAGATATAAATTTTCAATAGAAGGGTCAGGAGACAGCAACGAATTGTCTACATTTAACACAAGCCCTCGCTGAATTGAGAAAATATCACCATAATAGGAGAAAATATCCGAACGAGTTATAATTAACGCACAAAATATAAAACCTATCAAAGCAATCCATAAACGACGATTATACAGCAATTTTTTGAAATTCATTTGCTTCTCCATTCATTTTAAATAAAAGTTTCTTTAGATGCAAGACATATTATATGACTTTCTTATAAAAAAAACAAGAATAGTTTTGCATTCAACAAAAAAATGCCTATTGACAGCCTCTTCCAATCACGTATAATGGAGAATGTCACATGATTGTTACAAAGGAAATATTCCATGGAAATATTCCATGGAAATTTCACACTGAAGGGGGCAAGGTAATGGAAACCGGCCACATAAAAAATGAAGAAAATCGTATGTATCACATTGGTATGGTAAAAGGTGATGTAGGTCGCTATGTGATTATGCCCGGAGACCCTAAACGTTGCGAAAAAATTGCTCAACATTTTGACGATGCTAAATTAGTTGCAGATCAACGGGAATATGTAACCTATACCGGGTATTTGGAAGGCGAAAAAGTTAGCGTAACTTCCACCGGAATAGGCGGGCCAAGTGCTTCTATTGCTATGGAGGAATTGGTTCAGTTAGGTAGTGATACTTTTATCCGAGTAGGTACATCAGGTGGCATGGCTCAGCACGTAATGGGTGGAGATGTA
>WQVX01000056.1 GCA_009785615.1 Defluviitaleaceae bacterium
AGGCAATTAAGGGGGCTTCTTAGATGAAAAGCGAAACAAAAACATCAGTGGACATAAATGATCTTGTAGATATACAAAATGTTAAAATTGACACATCACTTCCGGTTGAAGAGCGGAAAAAGTCATTTTTAAGGCAAATAGAGAACCCTAACCTTTATCGTTGCGGCGATACAATTGTAAGGATATCTCACGCAAATACAGGCATTAAACTAAAGGACGTACTCATAAACTATCTGCTTTCTAAACAACAGCTTTCATTAGGGTAACGAAAAAATAGCATTGCCCTATTGGACGCTGCGTAGAATTTGTGTTATCATACTTCCGGACTAATGCAGTGATCCTTTTCGATTTCAGGGCAATGCCGGTAATACGAATAAGGAGCTACTGCTAATGGAAAAAAATGAAGTATGGAATGCCTTTGGTTACGTCCGTCTATCTAAGGATGACAGGGACAAAAATGAAAGTAACAGCATTAAGAACCAACAAGATTTAATTCTTGATTTTGCCGCTCGTAACCCGGATATTAGCATTGTGAAAATATTTGCTGATGATGGTGCTACAGGTGCTAATTTTGACCGTGCAGCTTTTAAAGATATGATAAGTCATATCGAAAGCGGTGCGGTTACTTGTGTTATAGTTAAGGATTTTAGTCGCTTTGGAAGAGATCATATCGAAGTTGGAAAGTATATTGAACAGTACTTTGCATCTAAAAATATCCGTTTTATATCAATAACTGACGGTTACGATAGCTTTCATGCGGATATGTCTGACAGCAATAACAGCCTTATTGTTCCATTTAAAAATATAATAAATGAGGCTTATTTGGAAAATATATCCACTAGCACGAAAGCTCAACTTGCTCTCAAGCGCAAAAATGGTGAACTTGTTAGTAATTATGCCGCCTACGGATATGTGAAGTCCGTTGATAGGAAATTATTAGTGGATGAATACGCCGCCCAAGTGGTTAATGCCATATTTGAGTATAAACTTCTTGGCCATAACGAGCAGCAGATAGCAACAATGCTTAATGCAAAAGGCATACACTCACCTGCTGAATATAAAAAAGCCATAGGAGAAACATACAGTACTCCTTTTGCCAAAAATGAGAAATCCCTATGGACGGCAAATGCCATCAGGCGTATCCTGAAAAACCGCATTTACATTGGACATTTAGAGCAGGGGAAGCGGACAAAAGCAAGCTACAGGATGAAGAAATATTTTTATCAGCCAAGTGCGGCATGGGCAGTTCATGAAGATAATCACGAAGCAATCATAGCCAAACATGATTTTGAACTTGTTCAAGAGCTTATGGCTAAGGATTCACGGATATCGACTGAAACAGGACAGCTTCACTTGTTTTCCGGCGTTATTCTCTGTGGTGCTTGCAATCAGCCTATGACCGTTAAAATAACAAAAAAGAAAAACGGAAAAAGATATATTAATTATGTCTGCTCTACCCATAGATATCAACGTGGTACTTGTACTCATAACAATGTCAGCAGTCTAAAAGTAGAAAAATGTGTGCTACTGTCCATCAGAAAGCAAGTAGAAAGTTTTTTACTTGCAGAAGAAGTGGCAGACGGCGCAGGACTGGCGGCGTTGAAAGAACGCAGAAAAACCGCTCTTGAAACTATGATTAATAAGGAATTATTGTCTATCCAAAAGACTAACGACTTCCTTGTGAAGTCATACACACATATGATTGAAGGTGCTATTACTAAAGACGAGTACGATAACTTTAGTGGCGAGTTCCTTCATCAAATTGAAAAAGCAGAAAATCATATCTCCCACTTGAAATCTGAGATTGAGCGTCTTACTGATGATACCGCAGTCCGTGAGCTTATTGAACGATTTAAAGCCTATGAAAACATTATTGCTTTGGATCGCCGTATAGTTATCGGTTTTGTGCATTCTATTGCGGTTCACAGCAATAAAAGCTTAGAAATAAATCTACGCTATGATTGCAGTTTTGAAATACTGCCGGGATATGAAAGCAACGAAGCCGCTGCCCAAGCAAGTCAAGAAGGGGCGGTGGTCTAAATGGCTAGAAAGAGTAAAAGAAACTTTGCTCAAGCGGATATCCCGGTAAGCACAAAAGCAGTAAAGTACGCAACTTATGGCTATACTCGTATTTCCGTCGAAGGTGAACGTTCAGAGGATTCCATAGAAGGCCAAAAGGCTATTATCCAAGATTATATTAAGGATAAAGCCGACCTTGATTTACGTGGCATAGAATCCGATTTAGGTTATTCCGGCACGGATTTTCAACGCCCCGGATACAAAAAGCTTATGGATGGCATACAATCCGGTGCTGTCCAATGCGTGGTCGTTAAAGACCTCTCGCGCTTAGGCCGTTCGTATCTCGAAGTTGGGGAACTGCTTTTTGATACCTTCCCGGCGTACAATGTCCGCTTTATATCGGTGACAGACCAATATGATTCTTTTGCTGATGATGCGGCGAAAAAAAAGTTGCTTATCTTATTTAAAAATTTGATTAACCATATGTATAGTCGTGATACCGGCAAGAAGATTCGTGCCGCTCACGAAGCAAAGAAACGGCGTGGTGAATTAGCCGGGCTTCCTCCATACGGTTATATCCGTGGAGAAGATGGAAAGACATTAGCTTTTGATGGAGACGCCGCCGAAGTTGTGCAGTTGATTTTTGATATGAGGCTTGAAGGTAAAAGTTCGTACAGTATTGCGAAACATCTAAATCATAGTGGAATCCTTTCTCCTCAGAGCCGGAATTATCAGCTGGGCCGTGCCACTCATAAAAAATTTGCAAAACGGTCTATATGGTGGGCATCAAACATCCGCAAGATACTACGTTGCGAAACCTATACGGGAATGATAGTGCAGGGCAAGTATGACTGTAAAGGCAAGCATCACAGGCAGTTACCAAAAGAACAGTGGATCCGCCATGAAAATATGCATCCGGCTATTATCAGCCGAGAACAGTTTGATGCTGTTCAAAAGCTGATGGATGATGTTAAAGAGTGGAAATCAAACGAAGATGAACACGTTGCTCCTATTCCAAAAAATCGTTACGTGGGCAAGATATTTTGCTCCCGGTGCGAACTTGCGGCTGTACGCAAGGCAAGGCGGGACGCAGGTTCTGTAAATATCTCTTATTATTGCTATTATTGCAATGATGAATTGAAATTGGAACTTGGATTAAAAAAGATGCATTGGCTTTCACTCAAAGTTTTAGACGAAGCCGTAATGGGCGCGTTAAAGATGCATATGAATTTGCTCATAGAAATGGATGCACTTGTTGAAGAACTGACTAAATCTGAGGCTTACAATTCATCTGTTACTGAGATTTTGAAGGAAAAAGCTAAGTGGGAACTGGCAGAGAGAACCGCAAATAAAACTCTATCGGCAGCCTACACTCATCTTTTGGATAAACTTCTTGATTATAAGGAGTATGAGATTATCAGAACAAGGGTTGATATCGACAAAAATAATGCATTGCTACGGCTGGAAACTATAGAAGCTGAGCTACGCAAACACAGCGAAATGTCAGCTAAAAACACACGTTGGCGAGACATTTATAACGAATTTTATTCCTTGGAATTGCCAACCAAGGAAATGATACAGGCTCTGATCAGCCGAATAGAAATCGACCCGCTTACTAATGAGATTAATCTTATTCTGAACTACAGCAATGAATTGGAAGAGCTTCAAGAGTTTTTAGGTGAGGTACCGGGTAATGTTTGAAACATTATCCAAAGCCGCTTTCCGCTCAAAAAAATATGTGATAGCCGCTTATTTGCGAATATCAAAAGAGGATGATTCAAGGGATGAAAGCAGTTCTATCCAAAACCAGCGTAATATCATTAAGGATTATGTAACAAGGTATGAAGATTTAAAAGAAGGCGTACTTGTTGATTATGTTGATGATGGGATAAGCGGCAGCCATGTCGAACGTGAATCATATCAGCGACTCTTAGCTGATATAGAGCGTGGGGATGTTGATTGTATTGCTGTCAAAGACCTTTCTCGAATAGGCCGAAAAATGCTTGATGCAGATGACTTGCTAATGAATTATCTCGTCAGTAAAAATGTGAGATTTATCGCCATTGGCAATAACTACGATAGCTTAACACATCCGCTTACTAACCTTGAATTGTCTCTGATAAATCTTGTGAATCAACACTATAACCGGGATTTAGCGCAAAAAGCCAAAGCTGCCAGACTTATAAAGAGTCAACGTGGAGAACATCTGGGTTCCGCTCCTTTTGGATACAAGAAGTCAGTAGCAAAGAAAGGCAAGCTCGAACCGGACGAGGAAGCATCAGGATACGTTAAGTTAATATTTTCACTTGCGTTGGAAGGGCGTAAAACAAGTGAGATTGCTAAAATCCTGAATGAACAGGGAATACCAACGCCACTAGCCTACAGGATTCAACATGACAGCCAAAAAAAGCGCAAAAAATGGTTTACAGAAGCTATTGACCCGGATTACTCTTTTTGGACAAATGCGACTGTTCGTAATACTATCATAAATGAGATTTATTTGGGAACAGTTATATCTTGTACAAAAAAAATAATCGAACCCGGCACAAGGCGTACTGTAAAGCGTCCAAGAGAAGAATGGATAATTGTATCTAACGTCCATGAACCGCTTATTTCTGAGGATGATTTCCAAAAAGCGCAACTTATTCTTCAAAAGAAAAGGTATCCCTACAAACCTGAGCCTGTTTTTTATAACAAGGTTAGATGCCCGTTCTGCGGTTACGCAATGCAATTTAATACGAATAAGACTACATGCAAGAATCCAAGGTTCATGTGCAGGACAATAAAGTTTACCGACCACTATGGTTGTAGCACTCATGTTGTTTTGCAGAGCGAGATTGAAAAGGTTGTACTATCATCTATTCGGGCTTATGCCGCCATTTTGATTAATCAAGAAGAGATTAACAGTGCTGTCTTGGAACGAGAAGAGGTTGAGGCAAAAGGATTTGAAAAGAAAATCCGTGATGAAAACAAGGCGATACAGGTTTTGGAATCCTCTATAAAGAAACTGTTTACTTCTTTGCTTTCTGAGAATATAACCGGTGAGGACTTTCAACGAAAAAAGAAAGTAATCAGTGATACAATGGAACGAAAGCGTATAGCCATTGAAGAAATGGAAGAACAGCTAAAGGTTATAGCAGCCAAACGAGCCAGAGCGGATAAGGTAGTAGCCGAGTGGTCGCCCATGTTAATGTTAGAAAGGTTGGATCGGGAGCTTGTGGACTTATTGATTGAAAAAATCTATGTCCATAGCGAGAAGGAAATAGAAATAGTTTGGAAAGATATGCAATAATGTAATAAAACGCAAGGAGACGTGGGGAAGGGAAATGATGCTACATACTTCCCCATTTTTGCTATATGTTTACCTATAGTATCTTTGTAAAAAATCAAGGGAGGCAATAGTTTGTCCTAACTTGACACATTCCTCAATTTCCACGCTTTCCCGAAAATCAAGGGTTGAGGGTCGCTATTCTTTTTCCGACTCTATGGTATAGCACCCTCTATGGGAAAGTCAATTCTGTCGGGCAATCAACTCATCATTTGACACAGGCATTCTTCTAATGTTGGGCCATTTTCTGTATGTTTTACCGAAATGGTATATTTGCCGCATTTAAACAGGTATGGATTCTTGATTTGCCTTACATATTCGGCAATTCGCTGCTCTTTTGAAAGATTTCCTGTCACTTTAACTGTGCGAATATCTACAAGAGTACTAGGCTCAATCTCGGTAGGGTACATATTTTCAGCCTCCTATGAAAATAGTGCTTACCTAGTTCCGAGTCGGAACTAGGTTGATTTTTTGAAGCCCGGTTAAGCATTAATCTTTAAGATAAAGTGTTCCTTCTGAAGTAAAAATACCAAATGTTATGCCTCGTCTAATCTTACAGAAATCACAATCCTCTTTGAAATTTTGCCAGCCCTTTTTTACGACAACGTAGCCACTATCCCTAAAATTACTTTCGCAGTGTGAGCATAGGCAAAGTTCAAATAATTCACCTTTGGATGATAACCGCATTTCAATTCCAACAGAGATTGCTAACGCTGCATCAATTTCTGTTTGTTGTTCTTTGTTGATACGCGCTATGTATTTCAAAAAACGCGATCTGTCTATGGTTCGGATCTGTTCCGTAAGTGCTAAAGAATCATATTCAATGCCGGAGGTTTGCGGAATTATTAGTTCTCATTGGAGACTATCTTAATTTTTTAGAAAATCAATTAATATTTTCAAAGTCCTTAAAATGTTCTAATTTCAGCATTTAGAACACACTCAAATCACTCATTATTATTTTTTTAATACACATTTTTGGACGATTCAATAATTTGCTATGAAGAAAATAAAAATGATACCATAGGGGACTTGTAACTTTCTACCTTTTTTGCTATCATTATGGTATAGTTGCACTAATTATAATTTCATTTTTTAGCATAAAAACAAATAGTTGCATACAATTATTCGTAAAAGACGAAAAACAATAAACGGAGGCGAGAAATAAAAATGAATCGAATGCAATCTGTTTTCGGATTCAGGGCGTATTATACTGATGAGGGTCTTGTTTATGAAAACAAGACTAACGAAGAAATAATACCTGTCACGGATGTTTTGAATAATATTTATGTTCAAGAGCAAAGGCATAAACCCTATACAGACAAGGAATATCAGCAAGATTGGATGACATTTATTTCACTATGCCTTACTGCTGTAATATCTTACAAAGCTTATTGTTCCGAAAATATGCATACAGATGATTTTGTACCAAACCTTCCGCACATTTTTATGAATTTCGAGGAAGCCAATAATCACATAGGCTGCTATCCGCTCACCACTAGTTTACCTGAAATTTGGACGGAATTTTTGAGAGAGGCTTATTCACATATTGAGAGCCGGGAACTTGCTTCCGAAACTTCAAAGATAGTAGCACGTACTATGCGATTAAAGAAATTGTTGAAATTATCCAACTTTGCTTACTTTTCGCTTCATTGTACACTTTCTTGTATGTTAGACCGAGGATTTGAGTCCGTTTTTAGTTTTCTTCAAGGTAATACAAACATCAAGGCACCAACATTAGGTATCGTACAAATGCTGTATTCCCTTGCTTTTCCTAATCAAGAAGAGGGCTGGTTACTTGATTTTACATCTCTTGAAAATCGCTTATTATTCGATACGGTTCAAGAGTTTGATATGATACGTTCGCTAAAACTACGTTCACGAGCATTTTCATATATTGTAGGAGAGCGTTATAGTAGCCGTGAACTTTCTTACTATGTTACTAGGTTTTCCAGTGGATCTAGTGAACTCAAAGAGCCACAGTATATAGATAGGCAACTGCAAATAACTCACAATTTATTCAAGACTATGCTTTCACGGAAAAAGCCTCATTTGTGTATTTTAAGGGGTGCTGCTGGTTGTGGAAAAAAATTAACCGTTCAGTACCTAGCGAATGAAGAACAAACAAGTATAGTGCTAGTTGATTTAGATAAACAGTTTCTTGTAGAGTCTCATTTTGGCGATATAATGGATGAACTTTTATTCTTTGCACTTGTTGAAGGTGATACACTTTGCATTTCAGTGAAAGATCCATCATCCAATATTCAAATTCCAATTATCCTTGAAATAGCCAAAAAATACCAATTAGGTATTTTTCTTCTTACAGAATCAATGCACTACAAGACAAATCCAGATGGTTATGTAGTAAATTATATTGATTATCCCTCGTTGAATTTAAAGGAATCTGTGAAATTTTGGCAATTGTTTTCTGAAGGATATGATTTTTCTCCAAGCATAGATTGGATGCAAACTGCTTCAAAGTATATGCTCACAGCCGGACAAATCAAATCTGCCATTCTTGGAGCAGCTTCGACTGTAAAGTTTCAAGATAAACCTATTGATGATGAAATGATATGTGAATCTGTTATGCTCCAAAACATGGGACGTTTAAGTACTGTTGCTGATAGAATTACTGTTGTTTACACATGGGATGACCTTATGTTAAATGATAAAACAAGGACTATGCTAAAGGAGGCTTGCAACAGAATTAAGCAACGTCATGTTGTGGAAATAGACTGGGGCGGAAAATTTGCATATGGCAATGGTGTTTCAATTTTGCTCTACGGCCCTCCTGGAACTGGCAAAACCATGAGTGCTCAAGTAATTGCTGGTGATTTGGGTTTGCCTCTCTATAGAATTAACCTTGCTCATATCATTAGTAAATACATAGGAGAAACAACTAAAAATATTAATGCAATATTTGACGAAGCTAAAAGCAGCAATGTCATTTTGTTTTTTGATGAAGCAGATGCCCTATTCTCAAAGAGAACCGAAGTAAAAAGTTCAAATGACCGTCATGCTAACACTGAAAGTTCATATTTGCTTCAAAAAATTGAGGAATATCCAGGTATAAGTATACTTACCACTAACCTTGCAAATGTTTTCGACGAAGCTTTTCGCCGTCGAATTAATTATATGATTAACATTCATATGCCTGACGCTAACCAGCGATTAGAAATCTGGAAAAAATGCATCCCACCAAAAGCACCGCTTTCAGATGATGTGGATTTGAAGCTTTTAGCCACCGGGTTGGAATTTTCAGGAAGCGTAATAAGATCTGCTGTATTACAAGCTGCCTATTATGCTGCCGGAGAAAGTACTTCAATCAGTATGGTGCATTTTGCAAGAGCAGTACGATTGGAATTGTGGAAGCTGGGTATGAGTGAACCAGATTTTATAAAATTTTATCCACGTTAAGGGGTGTAATTCTAATAAGAATGGGAGAGTTGATTATGAATGCAATGCTTGAAAAAGAAGATATGTTCAAAAAATTGTATGGGATGAAAGAGAAAAAATCAGCACCATTACAGGGTAAAGGATTAGAAAGTGATCTTTTGAGAAGTGCTTCAAACTATTCTCCAGATAAAATAGATTGGGCAGAAGCATCTGGCTACTATAAAAAACGAAAAAATTCTGTGCCTTTACAAGGAAAAGGATTAGGAAGCGAATTATATGAGTCATTGCAAACCAGCATATCTGATTCCGGCAAAAAGTTGGATATTCCAGAAAATTTGACCGAAAGTATCCAAAGTGGCTTTGGTATAGATGCCACAAAACTATCATTGCGAGAATCATCAGAAGTTGCTAAAATGGGAGCACAGGCAACAGCACAAGGAAATGTAATACGATTTGCACCAGGTCAATATAACCCAGATACCACAGAGGGTCAAAGGATACTTGGTCACGAGTTAAATCATGTACGCGAGCAGGCACAAGGGAAAGTTAAACCTAACATAGAAGGAACAGATATACACTTTGACCCAATGAATGAAGCAGCCAGTGATCGTGCTGGGGAAGCGTTTGCAAGTGGGATTTTGAATGATGCGTCCCCTGTGTCGATTGGACAGGCTAGTGTAGGTGGGGAAGCAGTACAAGGCATTTTTAGAAGTATATTTAATGGAATCGAAAATGCTAGCCGGTTTGTGGGTAATTTGGCAGGTCAAGGATTAGGGAGTTTGATAGGTGGGCAACAGGGAGCAAAGAAGGAAATAAGAAGTGAAGTACCAGTAGCAGAAGTTCCAATAACAGAAACACCCATAGACGATCCTAATGCATCCAACGTAACAGTTGCAGGTAGAAATATCAGTAATGTGCATAATATAGATGATGTAAATTATATGGGACTTAGGGAGATGATATATGCTTTAGAGGGCGTAGACGGTGATACGAATGCTGCTCTTCCCTCTGAACAACAACGAGTTGTCTGGGACGAAGAAAACAGGCAAGCTATTGTTAGGGTAACAAATAGGGAAACAGGGGAACTATCAGAGAATCAATATTTTAACATAGATGAACGAAGTGAGGAAAACGGTTTTTTAGTTAGAGATGGCCGTATAGTCATTAATAGTGATAGATTATCCGATCTTGCAGGTGTAGCAGGTTTAGAGGATTTTCTGGATATAAACTCAGATGAATACGGTAATCAAATAGTTAACCTTAGAGATGGGGCAGATAACGAGTCCAACGTAACAGTTGCAGGTAGAAATATCAGTAATGTGCATAATATAGATGATGTAAATTATATGGGACTTAGGGAGATGATATATGCTTTAGAGGGTGTAGATGGTGATGCAAACGCCGATCTTCCTTTAGAGCAGCAAAGGGTCGTATGGGACGAAGAAAACAGGCGTGCCACTATTAGAGTAACAAATAGAGAAACGGGGGAGCTAGTAAGTAAGTATTTCAATATTGATGAACAAGGCGAAGAGAATGGATTTTTAGTTAGAGATGACCGTATAGTAATTAATAATGATAGATTGTCTGATCTTGCAGGCTTAGCAGGTTTAGAGGATTTTCTTGATATACACTCAGATGAATATGGTAATCAAGTCGTTAACCTTAGTGACAGAGAGGATAACGATAGCGGAGCAAGTTCACAACTACCTGGAATACCTGGAGTGCAAAACCTTGTGAATCTTTGGGAAAGTTTCGGAAATTTTGGTGGTCGCCTTGGCGGGAATTCCCCTGGGGAATTAATTGGGTCAGAATGGTTAAATAATGGCGTATCATCAGGACTTGAAGGTGCAGCAAACGTGTTACAAAGACCACCTGCCAATCTACCAGCACCACCAAGCCAAATAATTAATCCAGCAACTAATTTGCCATTCAACAGTCCGCCAGCGTCACCGGGTCTAATTAATCCTGCTACCAATTTACCGTTCAACAGTCCACCAGTGTCATCAGGCTTAATTAATCCAGCTACTAATTTACCGTTCAACAGTCCACCAGTGTCATCAGGCTTAATTAATCCAGCTACTAATTTACCATTCAACAGTCCACCAGTGTCATCAGGCTTAATTAATCCAGCAACAAATTTACCATTCAACAGTCCACCAGTGCCATCAGGTTTAATTAATCCAGCAACTAATTTACCGTTTAACAGTCCACCAGTATCACCAGGTACAATTCTTGACCAGAGAGGAAACCCGATAAATAATGTTCCTAATGTAACTCAAGGCAATTTGGGAAGGTATCTTCAAACAGGAGGAAACGTCCTTGGAAAAATTAGTACAGCGATGGATATGGCGGAAATTGCTAATTCTGTAACACAAGATATTAGAGGAGGGTATAGAGTCAGTGCTGAGACAGTGGAAACTACACTTGGCATAGGTGGGGCTATGGCCGCAGGTTGGGCTGGGGCTAAAGGTGGAGCAAAATTAGGGGCTCTAATTGGCTCTATTATACCCGTTAAAGGTACTGCTGTTGGTGCTGTCGTAGGGGGTGCATTAGGTTTTGTAGGAGGTATGGCAGGCGCAGCTCTTGGGCGTCTTGCAGGACGTTCTTTTGGGGGAGGATTAGCTGATGGAGTCAACGAGCGCACAGGATTGTTTAGAAGAAGAGGAAGTAGAAACTAATACCCATTAAAAGCTAAATGCATTAAAGCTGAGGCAACAAGTTGGTGGTGACAGGTTATTTCTTGATGGAATTTGAAATGATTTTCAACTAGTGTATCGTATAAAGGGGTTATGAGCATGATGCGAAAAGAAATTAAAAGCAAAAGCGTACCTAGTATAGGAAATATCCCCATAATCGTTGACAAACACGGAAAACCGCTTAACTCAATTGCAACAACACACGAAACCAATATTAAAATTGTGCGCCAAAAAGAAAAGAAAGCAATCTGGATAGAGAGATGCATTAAATTGGCGATTTATGGTGGATTTGTAGTATTTGCAATATACGCTATAGTATCGGCAGCAATTGACCCTTATGCATACCGCGGCGATTTCAGATACCGTGTTATTGCCAATGGTACTGAAATCGCAATTCGGCAAGTTCAATTAGATTATAAACGAACGCTAAGAAATGAATTGTATATTCCTTCTCGTATTAGGGATTTACCAGTTACTACAATTGGAACTGGAGCATTTAGTCGTGGAGGTGGTACTACCCGTCAAGGTGTTCAACGCTGGAGACAACTTATCTATGTTTATATTCCTTATGGAGTGACGGATATTGGAATAAATGCATTTTCACAAAATTTGCTTGTTGAACTAACTATTCCCAATAGCGTGACACATATCAGAAGAGGGGCATTTGCAGATAACTTGCTTATTGAACTAACTATACCTGATAGCGTAACGTATATTGGAGATAGGGCATTCGCAAACAACCAACTCACCTATGTTTCTATCCCAAGCCATGCATCAGTTCATAGGAGAGCTTTTGACTCAGAAGTTACCGTAATGAGAAGGAAGTGACTAGAAATTTATTCTATTAAGTCAGTTGGAATTAAATAACGGATCAGTTTGGGGCTGAAAATATCCATTGCCTCAAGTTTTCAGCCCCAAATTAATCTACTTAAAAATTCCAACTGCCTAAGTTTAGTTACATATAGCTACATGTTAAAAATACCACAAAAACATTCTAAATTTGATAATATATTGACAATTAATTAAAATCAGCTATACTTTTTATGGCATGTAATATCCATCTAATAGTAGAAAGTTTAACTCTAATCTTGTGAATAATAGATATAACAACGATACAAACACAGAATAATACATGGTATTTTAAACTAAAATTATAGGATATATGAGGCATAATAGAAGTGAGGCATTGTATATGGAGGACGAACGATCTTTTTTTGGATTTAGAACACTATATATCAACAATAGCATTGTTTTTGAAAACAGAGTAACACGAAAACATATGGATGTAATCGAAGTTTTGGATAAGATATATTCCCCTGAACATCGCAATAATCCTTACACAGAGCAGGAGTACCAACAAGATTGGAGGGCATTTATTTCTTTGTGCCTTACGTCGGTTGTAACCTACAAAATCTATTGTACCAAGGTTGCTAACGAAGGTGATTTTGCACCAAACCTGTCACGCACTTTTATGAAATCTGATGAAGCAATGAACCATATCGGTTGTTATCCGCTCATTTCCAATTTGCCGAAAATTTGGCTTGAAGTTTTAGAAGGAGCTTTTTTGCATATTGAAAGCCGGGAGTTAGTTACTATGAACTCAGGAAATATTCCACGTCCTATGTGGGTAGCAAGACTCCTAAATTTGTCTGGATTTGCCTATTTTGCAATGCATTGTGCCATTGCATGTAAGTTAGATCTTGGGTTTGACCGCGTTTTTAAATCTCTTCAAGGTAATGAAAACATTAGCACACCAACTTTGGGAATTGTGCAGACACTATACGCTCTTGTTTTCCCAAATTGGAACCCCAATTGGCTTTCTGACTGGTCATCTTCTGAAAATCGTTTACTTTTCAATCCTATTTCGGAGTTTGACTTGAAACGTCCTCTCACCTTACGTCCTTATGCATTTGCATACATTTTTGGTGAGTTTTACATGAGTCGTGAACTCTCATCATACATAACAAGATTTTCTAAAAAAGATAAAGAACCTCTGTATATTGATGAGCAGTTACATTTAGCACGTAACGCATTACGATTTATGCTTTTTCTTAAAGAACCACATTTATGTATTTTAAGTGGAGCTATTGGTAGTGGTAAAAAATTGACTTTACAGTTCTTAGCAAAGGAAGAGCAAACACAATTTTTGCTAATTGACTTAGATAGACGATTCCCAGGAGATACCAATTTAGACAATTTCAGCAATTTAATGGAAGAACTTCTTTTCCTTGCGCTTATTGAGCGAGTTGTGCTTTGCTTTTCGCTGAAAGATCCTGAGTCAAATGATAAAATCCAATATATTTATGATATGGCAAAAAAATATCAATTGGGTATTTTTATTCTTACTGAATCAACGCGTTATGAGACTGCCAAAGACGGATTTATTGTAAACTGTATTGATTATCCACTGCCGGATTTAGAAAAATCCCCTAAATTTTGGGAATTGTTTTCTGAAAAATATGAATATTCCCCTGATATAAATTGGACGCAAATCGCAGCTAGATACACACTTACACCTGGACGAATTGAGACTGCCATCCGTAATGCTGCTGTAATGGCACGCTCCCAGAATGAGCCTATTAGTGAAGAAATGATAAGTGAAACTGTTATACGTGAAAACACAGGACGCTTGAGTACTATAGCGGATAGAATCAAGGTTATTTACACATGGGATGATCTTATGTTGGACGATGTACCAAAAGGTAAGCTTATAGAAGCCTGTAACCGAATTAAGCAACGGCATACTGTAGAAATACAGTGGGGTGGAAAATTCGCATATGGTAATGGTGTTTCCATCCTGCTTTATGGCCCTCCCGGGACAGGAAAAACCATGAGCGCACAGGTAATTGCCGGAGAATTGGGATTGCCGCTCTATAGAATTAACCTTGCTCATATTGTTAGCAAATATATAGGAGAGACCGCTAAAAACATTAATATGGTGTTTAATGAAGCTAAAAGTAGTAATGTCATATTATTTTTTGATGAGGCTGACGCTCTATTTGCCAAACGAACCGATGTCAAAAATTCCAATGACCGACACGCTAACTCTGAAAGTTCCTATTTGCTTCAAAAAATCGAAGAGTATTCCGGTATAAGTATACTTGCTACCAATCTCGCCAATGCTTTCGATGAAGCTTTTCGCCGCAGAATCAATTATATGGTTAATATCCATATGCCAAGTAGCAGTCAGAGATTAGAAATTTGGAAAAGATGTATTCCGCCCAGGGCTCCAATTGCAGATGATGTAGATTTGAAAATTTTAGCTGATAATCTGGAGTTTTCGGGTAGTGTCATAAGATCCGCTGCTTTGCAGGCTGCCTATTTCGCTGCTGGAGAATGCACTGCAATTTGTATGAAACATTTTGCAAAAGCTGTACACTTGGAATTGCAGAAACTAGGCATGACCGAACCACTTTTTTTGAAGTCTTATTTACAATTGGATTCATAAATTTTAGAAGGAGGAGGATTTTATGTACGTAGAAGCACGTAAAAAGAAAGATATAACAAGTACGAGGTCTAGTTTACTTCCCGAAAATGAGCTATCCAACCAGCGGAAGTCAGCAGAAGAAAATTTAGACTATGTTCCAGATAGGGTTAATTGGACACCAATGCAAGGCAAGGGAATATCAGAACATTATCTGGCTAAACGTGTTCAGGACAGCAATGGAACGGACATAAGCAGGCTTTCATTGCTTGAATCCCCGGAAATGCAACTAACGGGAATGCTCAACCCCTATTCGGATAGAGAGTTAGACTTGCCGGAGAGTTTGGCTGAAAGCATTCAAGGTGGCTTTGGCATAGATATGAGTAAACTTTCCTTACTTGAATCCCCAGAAATTGCTGACATGGGCGCAAAGGCAACTGCGCAGGGTAATGTAATACGTTTTGCTCCTGGTGAATTTAAGCCAGATACCACAGAGGGTTTGAAAATCCTTGGTCATGAGTTGAACCATGTGCGTGAGCAGGCGCAAGGAAAAATTAAGCCTAACGTGGAAGGAACAAATATACACTTTGATCCAGTGAATGAAGCTGCCAGTGATCGTGTTGGAGATGCATTTGCTAGTGGTGAATTGAGTGGGGCTGACCCTGTATCGGTTGACTGGAATGGCGTTGAAGCAGTAGTGCAGGGTTTGGGAATAACAACTGATGAATTACAGCCTACAAGTGATTCTAATAATTCATCAGGAATTAGGGATAGGATTATAGATGGAGGATTGAATCTTTTACGCAGAAGGCAACAAGATGATGTAGCACCTATACGAGAAAGAAGTTCCACCCTTGGAGGAGTTGCACTAGGGGCAACATCTGATTTTCTCCAAAATTTCACACAAAATCTAAACCCTTGGGATCCTCGGCTCACTGGCAGTTCTGGAAGGCAAGTCATGATACCTGGAAATGTACCACAAACAGCAACACCTTTTGCCAACGTTGGTAGAACATTAGGCAAGGTTGGTACAGCAGTAAGTATAGCTTCTGGTTTGGCTGATATGGCAACGTTTTTGGATCCAGAAAAGGATTTGACTGTAGGACAAAGGGCAGCCGAAATGGGTATCTCTGCTGCAAGCACTGCTGCAAATTTTGCTGTTGGATATGGTGCTGGTAAACTTGCAAAGGCGAGTATTGCTTTAGCTCCAAAAACATTTGGTCTTAGTTTATTAGGAATACCTCTTGCAGGAGCATTAGCTTATGGAGGCAATAGATTAATAAATCGAGGTACTGAAGGTGTAAGGTCACTTTTACCTTGGAGGCAAAACAATTCGGATGAATAACTCTATAACGATGAAATGTTATAACTATAAATGGTATGCATTTATGAAGGTTATTGTAGTAGGCTATTTGGGTTTCTTATTACTTTATCTATTAATCATGCTAATACGGAACCTTCCCCTAAGTTTTACTGTAGATTTCTTTATGAGTTTTTTCTTGGATCATGGTGTATGGCTTATTACCCCTTTTCTTTTTTCAGTCTTTGTTGGGGTAATTTCTCCAGGCAGTTTTGGATATGCTCTTACAGATGATGGTATTGCTTACTGTAATATAAGAAAGGACGGTAGTTGGCATTCTATAATGTTTGTTAGGTGGGATGAAATTACTTGCATCAAATACAGAGAAACTTTTATAAAGTCATTATGGAGGCAGAGGCTTACCTTACATTCAACTGATGGAAGAAGTACATTTGTAGATGACAATGTACATAACTTTCAAGAAATTTTGCAGATTATCCATGATAAAGTAAAAATGGTAGGAAACCGTTTTAGCATAGATGATTCTCATAAAATTACTATATTTGAAAAATCACCAATAAGCAGTTCCGAAAAACGGAAATTTTACGCACAAAACAAAAAAGCCGTATTATTATTAAACCATGACAAAAATTAAGAAGCAGTGTTCATAGAAGTATCCAATCGCATATTATTTGGAGTTATTACCAGAAAAACACTGAAACCAATTTGAAACTGGCATACATTTACAGCATTTCAGGTATACATTCGTCGCCTGAATGATAAATTAGTATGCAATCCTATGAATATAGCTTCTAGTTTTAAATAATATGTTTGAAATTATTATATTTGGTGTAACGATTTGAACTTTTAATGTATATATTTGCGTTTGTTGCTATTTTGTAGCTTCATAAAGTCTACTTGATCCGTAAATATTGCCCTTATTTAAAGATAGTGAAAGGGGGGAGTTGTTCGAAAATCAAGTTACAAGCCAAGCGACAGTCACATGAAAACGCCTGCTAAGCAGAAAAACCAAAGAAGCGTAAAAAGAAATCTAAAAACTATAACGATAAGTGATAAATGAATGATTCACGCTAAAACATATGATTAAGCTGATTTTCAACTATTAGTAAACTTGATATCTTGTCAACCACTTTTTGACATAGAGTCTAAATTGATGATGAAAATTTCATCATCACATAACTTTCTCCTGACATAAATTGAACGCAATTTGAAATTGTCACTTATGACAGCGTTCACACGGTCAACATTAACTTAGGGAATATCATTATTTGATAGGAGGAATAATTTATGTATCATGGTATTATTGACAAAAAACAGGAAAGCTTAAATACTAATTTGCTTTCTGAAATCTACAGCTATCAACATGAGCAATTAATACAATCTAAAGATATTTTCGATTATAATTCTATGCATACTAATGTTGATTGGGGTAATGTGCTTGGCTATCAATCAAATGAAGTTGCACCAATACAGGGAAAGGGAATACCAGGACATTATCTGACTGAACGTACCCAGGGCAACTCCGGAATAGACATAAGCAGGCTTTCATTGCTTGAATCTCCCGAGATGCAGCTAACAGGAATGCTCAACCCCTATTCGGGTAGAGAGTTAGACTTGCCGGAAAATTTGTCTGAAAGTATTAAAAGCGGTTTTGGCATAGATATGGGTAAGCTTTCCTTACTTGAATCCCCGGAAGTTGCCCACATGGGCGCAAAGGCAACTGCGCAGGGTAATGTAATACGTTTTGCACCGGGTCAGTACAACCCCGATACTACAGAAGGCTTAAAAATTCTTGGTCATGAGTTGAATCATGTACGTGAGCAGGCGCAAGGCAATATTCAAGCTAACATAGAAGGAACAAACATACATTATGACCTTGGGCATGAGGCGAGCAGTGATCGTATGGGTGAAGCTTTCGCCAGTGGAGAGTTGAGTGGGGCTACCCCTGTTTCACTTGGTAGTGCCGAAGGTGCAGCAGTACAGGGGTTATTTGGGCTTTTTAATAGAAATAGAAGAAGTGATGCTGCTTTACCCACAGCAAACGGTACCAATGCGCCAGCTCCTAGCCCTACTCCTGCTCCAAATGAAGCCCCTGACAGTGACTACTGGGATTCTCCCGAAGTAATGCTCTCATACATCGCAGAAAGAAACGGAGGGAACGTAACATATGATCCTTATTATGTTCGGCGATGGCTTGGACTTAGAAGAGAGCGACACTACTCTGTCAATATTGATATTAATGGTGAACAGAGTTCTTTGTCAACTAGAAATGGCGATGTTAGAATGGTGAATGGACAGTGGATAGCAAATTCTGAACACTTGATGGATAACCATGGATTAGAAGAACACGAGGCAACTCATCAATCTGGTGACCACTTTAGAACTCCAGAAAGTGCTGCACTAGCATGGGCATTATCATATCACCCACGCTCAGGATATACACCAACCTTCGAACAAGGTAGTGAATGGGGTACATGGCTTTATAGGAAGCAGTATGAAAAAGAGTGCGAAGAAAATGGAACTAGGCTTGAGAATAGGTATACGTTTGGTAGACGACCAGACAGCAGGGGCTTTGACTTTGTCCATTCTTGGGATCCAGGCGATGGTGAAGCGTTTGAGAATGCAGAGCCTATAGCCTTTACACACACTCATCCAACAAACGCACCACCAGAGGAATATATGCTTGACGAGAACTTTAGTGAAGCAGACGCAAGATGGGCGAGATATAACGGATTTCCGTTACAATTGGTCACGCCACGTGGCTACATTAGAGAAATGAGTCCAAACAATAATTACGGTCAAAACCATAATTCCAATACTTATCTACCATTTAACAAGGAAAGTGATTATATGTCCAATGTATTACCTGGCAATAGCAATATGTTTGAATGTGAATCTAGGGCAGGAAGCCGTCGTTGGTTTTGGCAATAGTAAACTAATGGCGAACTCGTTGCAAAAGGAAAATGTAAAAAGAAAACAAACCATGCACGAAAGTAGCATGGTTTGTTTTAGCAATTTGATAAAGGATGGATAGATTTGAAAACAATGTATGTTTTAACCATGCTGTGTATTTTGTTTGTCAGCTTAACTATGAATACAATAGAAGTATTTGGAAACGAAGAAAGAGGTGTTCTTTCATTGAAAAATGAATCTTACGAAAACGAGATGCCATGCTCTCCACTTAAAGGTGTATTGTCAACTGGATTATTATACGAATTTGCTGGAGAATTTGACTTCATGGAACATAGAATAGCACATGGCTTTAATTGGGAAAGAGCAGTTGGTGTCACGACAATTGTAGTATTACCTACAGAAGCTGCTGAATTGGGTCAGTTTTACTTAGCTCCAGTATTGAAAGATAACCCAAATGAAAGCCATGTGATTATTACATCTGGACAGACTATCCTTGTCTACTGTTGCCCTCAATCCGATAATTGGGTAGTAAAGTGGAGATTCACAGAGACAGAACAACTTCATAGACTGATGTCTGCCACGCATATTTTTTCAATTAATCGCTCTACAGGTGTTGTTGTTGAATATTTTGACAATGGAAATAGTCGCCCTAGTAGTGACAATTTTTTAGAGCAACAGGGATGGCAAAGAACACTGGGCGTATCATTACCTCTAAATGTCGAGAGTAGAACCTTTTGGCAACGTACAGCAGGTAGTATAGTGGATTTTTTCCAACGCTTCACACGCTAGACAACAATCAAATGCATGTACTTGTGAGTATGTATTCAATGAACATGATCACGTTCAACGATTAGGTGGACAACCTGCGGTTGTGCCTACAGGTGGTAGAATTGGTCGCTTTGGACCTCCACAAGTAGCTCCAACAATTATTCCGGGAAGGAGAAATGTAGAAGTGCAAACAGACGTACCGTCAGGTTTTAGGAATAACATAAGGGGAGGCTCCCCGGCTCATGGGTTTATGCACAGCAATCCTGACGTGTGGGATAACTACATTATTGATCCAGTGAGGAGAGCTTTAGGTAATGATTAAAAGAATAATGGATACCTTTACATCGAAAAGCATAGCAGAAAGATTGTTAATTATATCTATTGTTGCTACAGTGACACACTTAGTAGTAGGATTAATAGATATAATCTATACATTGCTCTTTTACAA
>WQVX01000057.1 GCA_009785615.1 Defluviitaleaceae bacterium
AACTCCTTCTTGAATAGTGATATTTTAGTTTTTAAACGTTTAGCTAACTATAAATATGCAAAATATTTTTATAAATTGATGGTTGCTGATTTCTTGCACATTCATAGTAATTAGGTATTTTTTAAATCATTTTAAGTTTTCTAGCGTAACTAAAAGTATTCATAGCCAACATAGTAATGTTGCTCTCAACTATCTCGTGGATGGCCTCATTCGTGAAAATTTAACTTTGCTTTAAATGTCTAAAAAAAACAAACTAAGGCCACAACATTGTAATCGCCCCCCTTCAACGAATTCTATTTATATTATACAACAAACAAAACCAGACAAGCAGAAACAGCTTTCACTATCTCTACTTGCCCGGTTATTACTATGATAAAAGGAAAACATTGCATATGAATGGTTATTTTATCTTTTGATTAATCAAGAAAATTTAGGCAACAATTACAAACTTCAAATTTACATTATGCCAAAGTACCCGTTAGCCAATAGTCTCCATTTATGGAAGTGGGAAAGTTGAAATTGTCATTAACTATAAACAGGTGTTGGTTACTTGTTGTTCGCTTCCAATTACGAACAGGACTACGAGAATAATGTACTGTTTCCATAACTCCGGTTGCCCCAACAAGCCCGGTAAATACGGGGCCGGCTGTGAATGTAAAGTCATAATTTATTATAATTCCTGCCTCAACTCGCAATGGGCTAATCCAATCCCTGGCCGCCGGTATGGTTTGGCGTATCATTCGGAATGTAGCCGGAATAGGTTCTGCATATGGATTATATTCCAAGCGTAATGCCTCAAATTGATCCAACATTCCACTTTGTTGAAGGCTATATATAATTCCCATGTCCTCCAACTCTTCTAAAGACAGAGTTGCCCACTCTGCGTACGCTTGTTGACGCATTTCATATCCAATCTCCAAAAGAATATTGTTAAATTTCCGGACAAGCTCGGCCGCTTCCATTGCTTCTATAAAGTATACATCAAAGGAGCGGATTGATATTTCCAGCTCATCAAACTCTTCTACTATTTCTCTTAGAGTTTCCAAATCAGCCTCTGTAATTACCATTGGTACATCGGGCGAATATTGAGTTAGGGTAATACCCTGGATATATTGAATAACATGTCCATCCTCCATGGATAACCCTTGAATGTATCTCACGCCTATTCCCAAATCTTTCAATCTATCCAAAGATTCTGATGGGAGTGCAGCATACATTTCTTCATTTAGAGATTCAGCCTCCCCTAATGCTTCAAATGCCCTTCTTAATTCACGATACTCTTGAATTTTTGCTGCTAACATTTTTTCATATGCTGTCAATACCCGCACAGGTTGATAATACAGCTCTTCTTCAAGCATAATGTAATCAAGCTCGACTTCATCTTGAATGTAATCATTATCTTCCGCTGCAAAACCAGTGGTGTTTATTCCTAGTAAAATAGAAAACACAAGCAGTAAACTAATAAATTTTTTCATGAAAATTTCCTCCTTAAT
Source organism: Defluviitaleaceae bacterium (assembly GCA_009785615.1). Lineage (GTDB taxonomy): Bacteria > Bacillota > Clostridia > Lachnospirales > WQUN01 > WQVX01. Next base: position 1,494 of record WQVX01000057.1, read on the forward strand.
TTTAGATGATTAATGTAAAAAAATAAAAGAATGTTAACTTACTGAACCGTACAACTAGCATATTACCTAAGGCCACAACATTGTAATCGCCCCCCTTCAAGAAATCTATTAACATGTTACAACAAACAAATCGAAAAAGTCAAGAAAAATGTTAAACAAAATGCAAAAGTTATTCCCGAATTTAAAATGACCCTAAAAATCCTTCGACATTGAATTCGACACGATTCGATATAAATACAAGAAATTGTCGAAATTTATCGTAAAATGTCTTAATCATATTAACGCCTCATAAAATCGGCAAATTTTCAAAAAAATTAAAAAGATTATTGACATAATATGCAAATACATGTTACATTATGCATGACAAATGAATTCAACAGCTTTTTAAAATGTCGCAAAGGAGGTGTTTCAATATGTACTATATTTTGATATCGGCTTGTTGTCTTATTAGTCCGTTTATGAATTGGCTTGCTTGATCATTCGAGTGAGTTGATAGAGTCTAAAAAACATTTATTAAGCTTTTTAAAGCTATAATAATGGATATTAATATTAGGAAGGTATGTTAAAATGGAAAGAACTACTTTGTTAGATAAATTTTTTCAAATTGGAGGTAATCATGAACTAGATAAGTTCGATGAAATAGAAATTGAGCTACGTAATTATCTCAAAAATAATGGTGCAGACGATCAAGTTAGAGATGCTTTATCTATAATTAAAGCATCACGGTTAGATTTCAAACTTAAAGATTTTGAAAGTTGCCGTTTAATAGCCACACCGGTAATCGAAAGGCTTTCCTATGCAGACAAGTGGGACTTCGTTGATCTTAGACTTTTAACAGGAACAATACAATACGCAGATAGCTATAAGCAATTTATTATGCTTGTAGAGGAAGCTTTTAGAGAGTTAGAAAATCACTCTCATGAAGAGCCATATATGCGACTTAAAACAAGTATGTGTTTAAATATTATGGTACGTTTAATAAAAGCAAAGCATTTCGGTACGGATCAAATAGAACCGAGTGACAATTTAGATGGAAATTTTAACAAATATTTAAATATCGCCATCACTGCTTGCAATGCCTGTAAAGAAGCAGGTTCAGAAACATACGCACTCATCTATCATTGGGCAATTTCAATATACCGTGGTATTTTCCATAAGGATTACAGTCTTGTAGACGATGGATTAGCCTTCTTTAGAAAACACGATAATGCCGCACTATATAAAATGATGTCAGATGATGTAAATGAATATAAGTCTCATATGAAGTTTGATTTAGCTGAAAGCATATTTAATGATATATTTGCTTACAATGTTAAAAGAGAACGAATCAATCGCAATTATGATATGTACGAGGTATCAAGTGCTTTAGGTATCACATCCTATGCTTACGAATTAATCGAAAGTGGCGAAAAAGGCCCAACAAGCTTTAATGTTTTTAAATTATCAGAATTTTATGATGTACCTATTAGCACTTTCTTACAGGGCATCAAACCCGGAAGCTCCTCAGATGCAAGTGGTGAAAATCGCAGTATAGATCATCTTCTGCTTCCCGACAGAATAGATTTTGCACTTAAAAAAAATAACATCAAAACGATAGCGGATGTTCTCAAACTTAACTTTACTGAATTAAGTGCTATTCCAACTCTTGGAAATAAAGCTTTTATAGAATTATTACGGAAAATGCGTATGGCAGGATATACAAATTGGACACATGATATGGAAGAATCTTTTTTAAAAATTTAATAAAATATTTTTCAATTCTAATTGGGGGACAATCGTAGACTAAAGCATTTTTGGCTTGATTGATCCTTTTTTTATTTCCAAGCAAAAAACAAGGGAAAAAACTTGCAGAATAATTCCTTAGAATGTTAAAATATACCCGCATGACTTTTAAATCGTCTTGTGGGCTAAAGTTATGCGGCTAGGATACCCCTACGCCTTGAATTATAGTACCTCCACTTTTATCAACTGCGAAAGGAACATTCTTAACATATGAAAACCTACTATATTACTACACCTATTTATTATTCCAGCGGTAAGCCTCATATAGGCACAGCATATTGCTCTATAGCAAGCGATATAATGGCTAGATACAAAAAAGAACAAGGTTACGATGTAAAATTTCTAACAGGCAATGACGAATTTGGACAAAAGAATGAACAAGCTGCTCATGATAGAGGAGTAACCCCTCAACAGCACTTGGATGATATGGCAAATCTATTTAAAAGCATGGCAAAAGCTGTAGATGTAGATTATGATATTTTTTGGCGTACTACAAATCCTCAGCATCAAGCGGCCGTCCAAAAAATCTTTAAAATCCTTTATGACCAAGGCGATATTTATAAAGGTGCATACGAGGGTTGGTACTGTACTCCTTGTGAAACCTTTTTTACAGAAACTCAGTTACTGGAAAGTAAATGCCCTGACTGTAAACGAGAAGTGCAAAAAATGCAGGAAGAAGCATATTTTTTTCGCATGTCCAAATATCAAGATCGGCTTTTGGCACACATTGAAGCCAACCCGGAATTTATTTTACCTGAATCCCGTAAAAATGAGATGGTCAATAACTTTTTAAAGCCCGGGCTTGAGGATTTATGTGTATCCCGCACCTCGTTTAAATGGGGCATACCTGTAGATTTTGATCCTAATCATGTAGTTTATGTTTGGGTAGATGCATTAACTAACTATGCTAACGCTTTAGGTTTTATGTCAGAAGATAACAGCGAATATAAAAAATTCTGGCCTGCCGACCTGCATATGGTCGGAAAAGAGATTGTCCGTTTCCATTCTTTAATATGGCCTGCTATTTTAATGGCTTTAAATGAGCCATTGCCAAAACAAATTTTTGGACATGGCTGGCTAACATCTGAAGGCAAAAAAATGTCCAAATCATTTGGCAATGTAATAGATCCCCATATACTTGTAAACAATTATGGATCTGATGCTTTGCGCTATTTTTTAATGCGAGAATTTGTTTTTGGTCAAGATGGTGACTTTAGAAATGAAGCATTACTTAACCGAATGAATGCGGATTTAGCTAATGACCTGGGTAATCTCTTATCGCGAACCATAGGCATGATAGATAAATATTTTGGCGGAACTCTTCCTGTTGCTGACACTGCTGTCAAAGGTGAGTTTGATGACATATTTGAAAAAATGGTTATGGACATGCCAAGCAAAGTGGAAAACCATCTGGATAAAATGAATTTTTCTGATGCTTTAAACGAAATATGGAATGTTATACGCCGTGCCAACAAATATACTGACGAAAATCAGCCATGGGTATTATGTAAAGATGAATCTAAAAAAGATGAACTTGCCAATGTTCTTTATCATCTTGCGGAAACGCTACGCATAGTATCTATACAAATTTATCCTGTAATGCCGAAAACTCCTGCATTAATTCGTAAACAACTTAATATAGAAGATCCAACCCTATATACATGGGACAGTGCCAAAACTTTTGGGCTTCTTTCACGAGGCGTAAAGATAACCAAAGAGCCTGTATTATTTCCAAGGCTTGATATCCCTAAAGAGCTTGAAAAATTAATTTCTCAACAAGGAACCACGGCAGGTGCTTCTTCCGGAGAAGTGTCTGAAGAAGAATCTCAGCAAAAGCCTACAATAACTATTGATGAATTTGATAAATTAGATTTAAAACTAGGCGAGGTTTTGGAATGCGAAATCATTGAAGGAACCAAGCTGCTTAAATGCCAAGTGCGTATTGGTAATGAAGTAAGGCAAATTGTAACCGGCATAGCAAAGTTTTATGAACCTGCTCAAATGGTAGGCAAAAAAGTGGTAGCAGTCACTAACTTAAAACCTGTTAAGTTGCGTGGTGCCTTGTCTGAAGGGATGATTTTGTCGGCTTCAATAGGTTCCGGCAAAAAAGAAGTGCTAAAACTAGTGACAGTAGACGGAGATATTTTAGACGGTGCAACCATTCGCTAGTAAATCCTATGATGTTTGACACGTTCATGGAAAAAAGCTACAATACCTAAGGTAAATTGACTGGAGGTGTACTAAACACTCATGGACGCAGGCACTATTATATTAGTGATCACTGTGGCCGTTTTAAGCCTTTTTGTGGGATTTCTCGTAGGAGTTTTGTATAGAAAGAAAGTTGCTGAGTCAAAGTTGGGTTCTGCCGAAATAAGGGCAGAAAATATCATTGAGGAAGCCAAAAGGACTGCGGAGGCGCATTCTAAGGAAATGCTTTTAGAAGCCAAAGACGAGAGCATTAAAACAAAGAATGAAGCGGAAAAAGAGGCAAAAGAGCGACGAAACGAGTTGCAGCGTTTAGAAAAAAGGCTTCTTCAAAAAGAAGAAGTACTGGATCGAAAGATAGATAATCAAGAAAAAAAGGAAGAACAGTTACGCAAAAAAACGGAAAATTTAGAAATGCAGCGTGAAGAGGCTGCCAAAGCCTTATCTAAACATTTAGATGAACTTGAACGTATAGCAGGACTAACATCCGAGCAAGCAAAAGAAATGTTAATTGCTACTATAGAAAGTGAAGCCCGTTTTGAATCTGCTAAGATGGTACGGGATATTGAACTTAAAGCACGTTCTGAAGCAGACAAAAAGGCAAAAGAAATTTTGGCCACTGCTGTTCAGCGTTGTGCAGTAGATCATGTGTCAGAAACAACCGTATCTGTGGTGCAATTGCCCAGCGACGAAATGAAAGGCCGTATTATTGGACGAGAAGGACGAAATATCCGTACCTTAGAATCCCTTACAGGCATAGATTTAATTATAGATGATACACCGGAAGCAGTTATTTTATCCGGATTTGACCCCATGCGTCGAGAAATTGCGCGTATTGCGTTAGAAAAACTGATTTTAGACGGACGGGTTCATCCCACCCGTATTGAAGAAATGGTAGAAAAAGCTAAAAAAGAAGTTGAACTTATGATCCGTGAAGAGGGAGAGACCGCAACCTTTGAAACAGGGGTGCATGGCATCCATCAGGAGTTAATCAGGCTTCTTGGTAAAATGAAGTTTAGAACAAGTTATGGACAAAACGTTTTAAAACATTCTGTAGAAGTAGCATATTTATGCGGACTGCTCGCCGGAGAACTGGGTGCAGATGTTACCTTAGCTAAGCGTGCAGGGCTTCTTCATGACATCGGAAAAGCTGTAGATCACGAAATGGAAGGCTCTCATGTATCTATAGGTGCAGGATTATGTCGTAAGTATAAAGAATCAGAGCTTATAATTAATGCAGTGGAAGCACATCATGGAGATGTTGAACCTACTAATATTATCTCGGTGATAACCCAAACCGCCGATGCTATATCCGGTGCAAGGCCCGGTGCCCGCCGGGAAACTTTGGAGACATATATCAAGCGTCTGCAAAAATTAGAATCTATTGCTGAAAGCTTTACAGGAGTGGAGAAATCCTTTGCCATACAAGCAGGACGGGAATTACGTATTGTTATTATACCTGATCAGGTAGATGATGCTACAATGACATTATTAGCAAGAGATGTGGCTAAAAGAATTGAAGAAGAGCTGGAATACCCGGGTCAAATTAAAGTTAATTTAATACGAGAAACCAGAGCTATTGAATATGCTAAATGATGATTATTAATCTGCTATAGAGAAGGGCTGTTAAAAACCATAATATGGTTGGCAGCAGCCCCTTTTTTTATGCTATAACGCAATTTTAGCGAATTTGCCCGTTACAATTTGTTAAAAGAATTTTCATTGCAGGAGCATTGTAAGTAAAAGAACATCATATCTATAAAGTGATTAAGCTATAAAATTTCATAAAATTCTTTGAATATGCATTCATAATCATATTGACATAAAGGTATGCCATTGATATTATCATCAATGTGATAAATTTCGACAAATTTCATGTTGTTTGGGCTGTTTCAAGATGTTGCTAAAGTGTTACTTAAAGAATTTCATCTGTAAATAATAATGATAAATAATTGATGTATTGATGTAAACAAGCTTAAATGTACCAATTTTATCTTGTTTTAAAATGACAAATATTACATTGAGGAGCAAATGATTTGATTATCAAAGTTAAGAGTATTTTAAAACGCTTTATGCCATTATCAACAAAATGGGCTGTAGAGCAAAATCAAATTTTAATGGATGAAATTGTCTCATTAAGAAAAATGTTAGCATCTTTACAAGAAAATATAGATAAAGAGTCGAAAAAAATCGACGGATCCATTAATATGAAATTAGAAAAACAAAATGAACGCTTGTTAGATGTCAAATCTTACGTTGCCAAAACATCAGGAAGAACAGATTTCAAAATCGAAAAATATCAAAAACATTTACACTCAGTGGAAGATGAAATAAAGTCTCAACTTGTTAAAATCAATAAGCAAGAGGATGAAATAAAGTCTCAACTTGTTAAAATCAATAAGCAAGAGGATGAAATAAAGTCTCAACTTGTTAAAATCAATAAGCAAGAGGATGAAATAAAGTCTCAACTTGCTAAAATCAATAAACGAGAAGATGAAGTTAAATCTCAACTTGCTAAAATCAATAAACAAGAAGATGAAATTAAGTCTCAACTTGCTAAAATCAATAAACAAGAAGATGAAATTAAGTCTCAACTTGCTAAAATCAATAAACGAGAAGATGAAATTAAATCTCAACTTGTTAAAATCAATAAACAAGAAGATGAAATAAAGTCTCATACTTTTGCATTAAAAAAGCAATCTTATAAAACAGAATCCCAAATTACAAAAATTTCTCAAAATATTAAATTTATAGAACATTTGAAAGATTATGATTATTATAAAAATCTAAACCCAAAAGAATATCAAAATGAATTAAAAAAATGGTATAAAAATCGCACAGGAAAAAGACTAAACTTGGATAATCCTCAAACTTTTAACGATAAAATTAACTGGATAAAATTGCATGACAGCACACCTATAAAAACTAAATTGGCAGACAAATATGAGGTAAGAGAATGGGTTAAAGAGAAAATTGGAGAGCAGTACCTAATACCTTTATTAGGTGTTTGGGATAGTTTTGATGAAATAGATTTTGATGCTTTGCCAAATAAATTTGTACTTAAATGTACTCATGGCTGTGGTTGGAATATTATTGTAAAAGATAAGAGTACGCTTGATTTGATAGATGCAAGATCACGTATGGAACATTGGCTAAATGTCAATTTTGCCTTTTGGAATGGAGGACTACAATTACATTATAAAGATATACTCGGGAGAATTATCGCTGAAGAATATTTAGAAAATAAAGATGATAATTTATTTGACTATAAAATTTATTGTTTTGGCGGAACTCCTAAATTTATTCGTTATTCTACTATCAAGGATAATGAACTGGTAGGCACATATTACGATCTTGAATGGAACAGACTTCCTTTTACCCGCAAAGGTATAAACGGATCCTATTTGGCTGAAAAACCGGAAAATCTAAACGAGCTAATTGATATAGCAGCAACTTTAAGTTATGGTTTTAATTTATCCCGCGTTGATTTATATTTACTGCGCGATGGAAGTATAAAATTTGGAGAAATAACATTTACACCAAACAATGGACAATATAAATGGGATCAACCGGAATACGATCTGATATTAGGGCAACAATTGCAACTGTAAACAAATCCAAAAATATTACAAAATAAAAAAGAAGGAATAGCTATCTTGAAAGTGTGATAGCTATTCCCTTTTTTCGTCTCCATAATTTAAAAAAGTGATTGCTTTACTTGTCCAATCGGTCTCATTTTGTCATCGGTTGAGGGTTGTTATATAATCACCTATCATATAAAAAGTTTTGTATCCGGTGATTTTTACATGCACTAAATCTCCCGGGGTAAGATCTTTTTCTGATTCAAAATGCACAAGTACATTATCATCAGTTCGACCCGTAAAGCATTTTAATTTGTCAGATTTATCTTCAACCATAATTTCTACAGTGCTATTTAAATATTTCTTATTATGTGTAGATTGCAAAGCGTTTATGGCTTCTACTAACCGATTAAAACGTTCCTTAATTATTTCTTTGGGAACTTCATTCATCAAATCTGCGGCAGGTGTTCCTTTTCGTGGAGAGTACATAAAAGTATAAGCACCGGTAAAATTGGCTTGCTGTATAATTTCTAAAGTATCAGAAAAATCAGTTTCTTCCTCACCCGGAAACCCTACAATAATATCTGTAGTAATAGCAATACCGGGAATAGCTGCTCTAATACGTTCTAACAGCTCTAAATACTGCTTTCCTGTATAGCCTCTGTTCATGGCTTCAAGTATGCGATTTGACCCGGACTGTATGGGTAAATGTATATGTTTGCAAACCTTATTACAATTTTTGATAGCTTCGATTAATTCTATAGACAAATCTTTTGGATGAGATGTCATAAAGCGAATGCGCCTAAGCCCCGGCACTTCGCTTATTAGAGTTAACAATTCTGCAAAAGAGATTGGATTATGCAGACCCTGCCCGTATGAATTCACATTTTGTCCAAGGAGCATAATTTCTTTCACTCCATCAGAAACTAAAGCATTTATTTCCATTAGTATTTCTTCCGGGCTACGGCTTTTCTCGCGACCTCTAACATAAGGTACAATGCAATAGGAACAATAGTTGTCGCAGCCGTGCATTACTGTAACACCGGCTTTATGTGGCGAGAAACGAGTAGTTTGGCTATCAAATTCATTTATGGAATATTCTTCATCTTCAATATGACTTTCTAATACTTCTATTACACGCTTATGCTGTGTTAAATGTTCAAATAACAGCCGGGGAAAATGATGTTTGTTAAATGTGCCAAAAACAATATCAACATGACGATAGCTACGGTTAATTTCTGTTAATACTTCCTCTCGTTGAGGCATACAGCCACATAACACAATTACTTTGTTTGGTTGTTTAGTTTTACAGGATTTTAAATATCCTAATTTACCATATACTCTTTTTTCAGCATTTTCTCGTACGCAACAAGTATTATATATTACTAAATCCGCTTCTTCTTCATTACAGGCTTCCTTATATCCCATAGTTAGCAAAAGCCCTTGTAATTTTTCAGACTCTCGATCATTCATCTGACAACCAAAAGTTTGTACAAACATGCCGGGATAGTATCCGTTTGTTGAAAAAAAATCATCACATAGCCTTTTAACTTGTTGTATATATAATATATCTGTCATATCTGTATCCTTTTTTAGCTTGATTATATCATATGGATTTTTTTTATGAAAGATCTTACTATTGAAGGCTTAAAAGCATGAAAAAGCTCGTTCCGGCATTGAGGTTTGTGCTTTTGACAGAGCTATAGTATGGGTATCTATTGGTTTTATGCACTATATGTGGTACAATTTTTTTAGTTATTAACAACCGCCACCGGGCATATAAATGGATAGACAACTTATGCTTTGAAAGGATGCATTTTTAGAAGTTGCCATCTATGAATACAGGCTCTTAATACCGAGTCGGCATATAATGACTGATAATACGTTGCACAGGAGGATAGATTGATGTTGCAAGGAGTTAAAAATTTTTTTAATGGTGTCTTTTTTGGTGTAGGCCAGGTGATACCGGGTGTTAGTGCCGGAACTATTGCTATTATCTTAGGCTTTTATGATCAATTGATAGAGACTATTAGCCATTTTACAGAAGATTGGCGACGACATACAAAATTTATTATACCGTTTTTGCTTGGTATAGCTGTTGGTATAGTGGCATTTAGTTCGCTTATTCAATATTTGTTAACTTACCATCCTTTTGCTACTATGCTGTTTTTTACCGGGCTTATTGCCGGAATCATTCCAAGTATTTACAGACATGTAAAGGAAAACAGTGTACTGCAAACAGATCAGCCGGCTCAATCAATGCAATTGAAAGATATAGCTTTAGTACTTATCCCTATTATCCTTCTTGTTGTTGTTGTTGCACATTTAAACACTGATACCGGAGATATTGCATTAGTTGACGTTGACCTGCCTGTAATGATATTTATTTTTGTTATAGGTATAATTGCGGCAGCATCTATGCTAATACCGGGATTGAGCGGGTCATTTGTATTGCTTGTTGTTGGCATCTATACACTCGCTATAGATGCAGTATCTTCCATACGATTCCTTTTAATGGATTTTACAGATTTTGATTTAATGTGGGATATTGTACGAGTTCTTGGGCCATTAGGGGTGGGAGTAGTAGTTGGTGTGATTGTTATGGCCAGATTAATTGAAAAGTTAATGGAGAAATACAATAGGGAAGCATTTTTAGTGGTCTTAGGGTTATTGATAGGGTCAATATACGCTTTGTTAATGGAGCCTTCTTTATTACGGAACGAATTAACAATGTTGATCATAGTAATGGGTATAGGGAGCTGTATTTTAGGAGCAATAATATCGTATCAATTGAGCGCGAAAAAATTGTAATTATAGCAGTTTAATTTGAAAAATTGCTATATCAAGGAGATGATTTTACTTTGAAACGCAAGATGCACGCTACTAAGCTGTTTGTTACACTAGTACCTACTATTTTGATAGGTAGCCAGTTAGTTTATGCTGCGCCACCTTTACGTTTTACAGATTTGCCGGGTGTTTATGACATGTTTTTGCCCCCTCCCCCGCCTACACCGTTGCCAAACTGGGATACTTGGGAACCTGCTCCTCCCTCTGCATCGCTTCCAATCCCGGAAATTATTGTAACGTATCCGATCAATGTTGCAGAGCCGATTGCAGAGCCAATCATAGAGCCGATTACACCTCCTCCAATAGTACCGCCTCCACCTGAGCCGCCTTTGCCTCCCGCAGAACCACCTTTGGAACCTACAGAACAGCCTATAGAGCCTACTGATCCGGCACCAATGCCGCATCCTCTCGGGCTTGGAGATATATCCGGCCATTGGGCAGAGCAGGCAATTACTTACGCTTTTAACAGAGGGTTAATATTTACGCCTTCGGATGGTGTTTTTAGGCCAAATCAAAATATTACCAGAGGCGAATTTGCTTTTATGTTAGAGCGATGGATAACAGCTAATTATGCACAATTACAATCGTTGGGCTTTATATATGCCGGGGAAAACTTAACAGTGCTGGGTGTACCGGAATATCATCATTTTAGACATAGCATTGTTTCGTTGGCATTTATGGGCATGGTAGGCGGAGATGCACCATTTATGCCGGACGAATATGTTCAACGCCAAGAAATTACTCGTATATTGCTTAACCTGTTTTTACGTTTGCCTAACAGTGACTTTAATGTTTTTTACTTTAATACGCTTAATGCAGAAGAAATTTTGGCAAGGTATAGCGACCAAAATCAAATTGCTTCATGGGCACGGGATTCTGTTGCAATAATGGTAGATAGAGGTTTTATGGGAACAGATACGGATACTTTTAGACCCGCAAGCCCACTTAGCAGAGCTGAAGCTTATGTAGTTTTTTATAATGTTGAAAGATGGTTGGAGTCTGTATCACAATAATTTTAAAAGGGATGTTGCAAAACCATGAAAATGGTAAGCAACATCCCTTTTAAACAGGCTCTTAGGTTAGTCAATCAGTTTTCCGCATTTTGCAAACCGTTCAACTCATCTAGCCAAGCAGAACATACAGCATCACTTGGCATTCTCCAATCACCGCGTGGAGAAAGCGAAATTGATACGATTTTTGGGCCATCAGGTAAACAGCTGCGCTTAAATTGCTGAGAAAAAAAACGTTGATAGAATACATTCAGCCATTTCAATATTACATCAGGAGTATATATTTCACCTTTGTGATAGTTTCCTTCTGTATCTTTTCTTCCTCCATAGTGCTTTTCTTTAAAAGCAATACATGCCAGATGAAATATTGTCTTGGGGCTACGTCCCCGGCACATAACATGATATATAAAAAAATCATGAAGTTCATATGGCCCTATAATATCTTCAGTATGCTGTGTTATTTTTCCATTTTGCGGAGGTAAAAGTTCGGGACTTATTGGGGTATCTGTTATATCTAAAAGCACATCACTTAAAGCTTTGTTATCATCTGTATGTTTAAACCATACATAGCCTACTAAATTACGCACCAGCGTTTTAGGAATACCGGCGTTAATTCCGTACATACTCATATGATCGCCATTGTAAGTAGCCCAACCTAAAGCAAGTTCTGACAAGTTTCCGGTACCTAAAACAAGTCCATTTGTTTGGTTAGCCAAATTCATTAGCACTAATGTACGTATACGAGCCTGAGCATTTTCAAAAACTATATCTCTTTTATCTTCCGGATGACCAATGTCATGCAAATGCTGAATTACACTTTGGGTAATATCAATTTCCTTGCAAGGGATTTCAAATGCTTCGCATAGCCTATGGGCGTTGTTTCTAGTGCGCTCTGTAGTGCCAAAGCATGGCATTGTAACAGCTAAGATATCGGATGTAGGTTTCTCTATCATTTTACAAGCTCTTACAGCGGCTAAAAGAGCTAACGTGCTATCTAGCCCTCCGGAGACTCCAAGGACAATTGATTGACAGTTTGTGTGCTCAAGGCGTTTTGCCAAACCTGCTGCTTGGATATTTAAAATTTCTTCAAAGCGCACATACATTTTATTGTCGTATTCATCATCCATTTTATTTAATGGTATCCCTTTTTTATCAAAGGGAATAAATGGAAAATGATCAATAAACCTGGATAGTTCAGGGCAACTAGTGTCCAAAGAAAAAAATACTTTAGTATAGCTTTCGTCATTATTTTTAGCGAAATAAGTATTTACCTTACGTCTATTATGAATCAGAGCTGATATATCAATTTCCGTAACAGCCCAACCATCTCCAAAAGGTGGAGCTTCTTGCAATGTATCGCCGTTTTCGCAAATGATATTATGGCCGGAAAACACTATGTCGGTTGTGCTTTCTCCATAGCCGGCATTTGCATATATATAACCACATACAAGCCGTGCTGACTGTCCTGCAATCAAAGAACGTCTGTAGTCGGCTTTCCCCATACGTTCACTGCTGGCAGAAAGGTTAACTATAACAGTAGCACCGGCTATAGCATGATCTATGCTTGGTGGTGCAGGTGTCCATAAATCTTCGCAAATTTCTACTGCTAACTTAAAATCAGGAAATTCTTTGCAACAAAATAAAATATTTTTAGCAAAAGGAATTGCAGTATTTTCCCGGCAGTCAAAGTGATTGGGAGCAGGTGCAAAATGCCTTAGTTCATAAAATTCGCTATAATTAGGGATATGTGATTTTGGCACAAAACCAAGTAATGTTCCCTTGCATAAGACAGCCGCTACATTATAAAGCTTCCCGTTATGAGGAAGCGGAAGCCCTACTATGGCAAGTACATTATAGTCTTTACTTTCATCAACTAACCACTGCAATGCTTTTTTAGCAGCATTTATTAAAGAATCTTGTAAAAATAAATCCCCACAAGTATATCCGGTAATACAAAGCTCCGGCAGGCATAATAGCCGAACTTGCTCTTGATCCGCTTTTTTTATCAGGGCAAGAATTTGTTTTGCATTATAATCACAATCTGCCACTTTAATAGTGGGAGTAGCCGCTGCTACTCGGATATATCCTTCAAACAAATAATAACACCTTCAATTCTTATGCAAAAAGTCTAAATTCAGCTTCTAATTCAAAATTTTCTCAAATAACTCACGGTTAAATTGCTTATGAGCCGCCTCTAGCATATCAGCAATAGTTTCGCAACATTCTTTAACTTCCGGGTGAGCTGTTCCCTTAGCACAACGCTCTTTATAAACATGGCTCCATTCGGTGATATCTACTTTAAATATAAAGTTACTTGGGATACTAAGCATATACAAGCCTCTTTTTACATCCTGTTCTTTTGCTAAATCTTCCCTAATATAGCCATTAACAGCTTTTACATAAGCAACTTCATTTATTTCAATTTTTTCCGGGGTATTTATTCCTAAATGAGAAAGAGCTGTATCTGTGGGAATTATTTTATCTTTATACCAATCAGAAATTTCATATTCATAGGAAGAAAGCCTGGTACTGGAGCGCAAAATTCTGTTATTATATCGCTTGGCATGGGCATCCCAGTCATCTTGGCCACCGCGGTGCATCCCTTCTATAGTGCAAGAAAAATCTACATACCGTAACAAAGTAGTATGCTTCCAGCCCCATTTTACTAACTTGTCCATCCATTCTTCAAAATTTGCAGATTCTTTTTCAAGACCTGCAAGCTTAGAAGGAGGTTTTAAAGTCCCTTTTTCATCCAGCACCATATGGCAAACGGCGTTGACTTCTTCTTCAAAAGCCCGTGACCAACTTCTTTTACTCATATACATAGATACTATAGCATCGGCTATACCACTGATTTCATTCAAATATACTTTCATTATTTTTCACATGCCCGCGCAGGCACAAATCGTTTATGAAAAACTTGCCACTTTGCGGGACATTCCTCTCTAATTTTCATGCTTGACTTCTAGTTGCGATAAATTTCTGCTTTACGAATACCATGCCGTGCTAATTCGTTATTAGGATTTGTTTTTAAAGCTTGCTTAAAATTATATTCGGCTTGGCTATACCGCTCATTATTAAAATTTCGCACTCCTTTGTTAAAAAGCAAAGTAGATCGCAACTCTCTGTTACTTAATTGCATAGCAAGGTGTAATAAACCGATTAACACTATTACACCACCCACAATAATTACAGCAGCATTAAATAAAATTAAGCCTACAACCACAACAATTAAACCCATAAAACCTAAAAATGGGTTAATAGAAAAGTTTTCTGTCACCATCTTCCCGGGAGGAGAGCGGTCAATATATTCTTTTTCAAAATGGGTTGGAGTATGTTTTTTGGGCATGGAATCGTAATCTTTAGGGCGAGGTTTTGGCAAAGGTATTTCAATGTTATCTTCAAGCACTTTAAAGTCAGCCACTTTGCCCTCAAACAATTTAAACAATATATGGATTGTAGAACGTAAATGTTGCCCTTTGGCAGAGCGTACTTTTTTAGAAATGTTTAGCAAATAATATCGGTTTTCTTCGTAGGTATCTAAAGGTGAAACGGAAATTACATTATGCTTGGGTTTGTAAGTGATAACCGTGCGCATAATGTAACCGTCTGTATCAGTAATATTCATAGTTTTACCGGATACAGATTCTTCGTCCAATTGTAAATTAAAGCGGATATACCAATATATTGTATCTGTAGAACCGCTAATCTTAGTCTGTACTTTTTCCTGCAAACTTGGAATAGAAGTGCGGACTTTTATGCGATCATTATTCATAGACATCAACCTAAGTAATTATTTTTGTGATACATTTAATGATATTGTTGTGTTTCTGCAAGCCTCTATAAGTATACCCCGGCGTGGAAAATTATTCAAGGAAACACTTTAGCGTGGCTTATAATGCAAGTCCATATCTTGTAAGGCTTGGCTTATTCGAGAAGGATCATGTTGAGAAAATGTAAATAACCTATCCATGTGAGCATCAAAGGTGGAATAATCTTGTGGTGATGGATGCGTTACCCAAATTTTATTATGGTGGGTTAGGTGAAGGTTCTTTTTTTCTTCTGACAATATTAATTCTTCTACTATTTTTTCCCCGGGAAGATGTCCGGTATAGACTATTTTAATATCTTCATCGGGGCGATACCCGGAAAGTCGTATTAGTTTTCTGGCCAGATCATCTATATTGACAGGCTTCCCCATATCTAAAATAAAAATATGCCCATTGTTGGTTTCATCAACTAATCCACCGGCTTGTAGTACCAATTGACAAGCTTCAGATATAGTCATAAAAAAACGCTCGGCTTTTTTGCTATATACAGTTACCGGCCCACCTTCAGCAATTTGACGTTTAAACTTTGGTATTATACTACCACGGCTACCCAAAACATTGCCAAAGCGCACAGCAGATATTAAGGTGTTGCCCCTGCCTCCTCGGGCGGCTTCTCTTTGCATAACAAGCTCTGCAACCCGCTTGGTAGCACCATATATATTGGTGGGTTTTACAGCCTTATCGCTGGAAATAAGCACAAATCGCCCTGTATTATGGGCAACAGCAGCACGAATCACATTTAGTGTGCCAAAAATATTATTTTTTACAGCCTCTGCCGGGCTGTCCTCCATTGTCATAACATGTTTATGGGCGGCAGCATGAAATACAACATCCGGTTTAAATTCTGCAAAAAGCTCATCCATTCTTGCGCGATCTCGTATAGAGCCTACTCTGAAAATCACATCTGTATCATATTTTTCTCGTAGTTCTTGAACAAGGTCAAAAGCATCATTTTCATATATATCAACAATAAGAATTTTGCTTGGATTATAGCGAATTAACTGGCGGCATAACTCAGAGCCGATTGATCCGCCGCCACCTGTAACTAATATACAAGCTCCTTCAATATATGCTTGGATGTTTGATTTATCTAAAGTGATTTCGTCACGGTACAATAAGTCGCTAATATTAACCTCACGTAACAATCCGGAATCCGGGCCGTGGCGATCAACCTCGCTTATAGGAGGCACAATAGTAAGACGACAGTCGGTTTGAGTGCAAAATTCCAGGATATGACGCAATTCCAAATTATCTGCCCCGGGCATTGCAATGGTGATTTCGTCAATTTCGTAAGCCTCTGATAAATAACGAATATTTGAAACTCCATTAACAATGCGTATTCCAAGTATATGTGAGTTATTTTTTGCCGGATCATCATCCACAATAAGAACCGGCATTCTTTCTCTCTTGGTACTATGGATCATACTGTGTACAAGATTATATCCGCCGTAACCTGCACCAATCACCATTACTCTTTTGAATCCGGCTTTGCTGCTTAATAAAAATCCCATAGATACAATCAAACGTCGCAAAATCCTTTCGCCCAGTCGAGATGCTGAGCTTAAAAAAAACAACATAAACCAAGCTGATACAAAAATTATGCGTGGCAAAACAGCAATGCGCCCAACAACAATTAAATCCAACACAAATAAAGTAATCATAGTTGTACTGGTAGCTATAAAAATTTTAAGGAGTTCATCAACTCCTGCATATCGCCACAATTGGCTATAGAGTCTAAAACCCGCCAGCACAGCAACATTAATTATTGTTGCTGCCAAACACATCCAAAATAACCATTGCCAAGATGCATCCGGCACACTTTGCACTTCTCTAATTTCGCCGGGAAGATATCCACGGTACCAAAGTGCCACAGACAAAATGAGTGCAAGATTTATAAATAATATATCGCAAACAATATAAAGTGTAAGTTTAGCTCGTCCTTCTGTCATTTGTACCCTCTCTAAATAATTTATTTAGGGCAAAACCCATTCCTATAATAATCCAAAATAATGGTGTAGTTGACACTGTGCTGTCTGTAGACAGTGATGATATAGAAAATGCACTGACTGATGCTAACACTCCTACCCTCATGCAAAAAGATGAAAAATCCTCTTCTTTAGAGTGGCGCACTAAAGACCAAAAAGTGGTCAATATATAATATCCAAATAGCCCAATCAAAGCTAGGGCAGAAATTATTCCTGTAGTAATAGCTGTTTGCAGATACAGATTATGTGCCTTATCTACCAAAATATATGGATCGTTAAAATATCTGGCTTTACTAAGGATATCATTGTTAGGAAATTGAAATACAAAAGTATCAGACCCACTTCCAATAAATATATTTTGAGACAAAAGCGGGATAGATCTGGCAAAAATGAAGCCACGGTTAGATCCCCAGGTTTCCCAGCCTTCAAATCCCCGGGAAGGAATATATGTGTTTGGGTCAACCAGTTCGTCTCCCCAGTTCATTAAATAAAGAGTAGTGCCATCAACGGTCATAAGAATGTTGCGGTATAAGTAAGCAGGCCCCTGTTGCATTATAG
>WQVX01000058.1 GCA_009785615.1 Defluviitaleaceae bacterium
ACCATAAAAATATTCTCTAACTCTGAGAGTATGGCTTATAAACTAGCAGAAAGCAAGCATCTATCAGGAGCCGCAAGAAATCCCTTGGCTTCTTTTTTTGTTCTTGAAGAAAACTTGGACGGTGGCGGTTCGCTGAGAAAATATTTAAACGAGAGGTACCGTTCAGAAAATCCGATAAAAGAGATAAATTTTTATGTGAACGGACAAGAGCCGGATCAATGGCGTGAAGAAGTTAGTAACTTGGTATCTCGGGCAAGTAAGGCTGGTATAAATGCTACTATGGTTCACTATAAAATGGAAGATTTGAGTTTCGATTTGCTAAACACCGTAAATGCAAAGCCAGTAGATTTGCTTAACCAAAATGTGTCACACAATGAAAACGATTCTATAAAATTTGCTTAATATTGCTAATACGTCTTAAATCAGAGATTTGATTAGCTAATACGTCTTAATTCTGAAATTTTTCTGCTAATACGTCTTAAACTAGAAATTTAACTAGCTAATACGTCTTAAACCAGAGATTTGGTTAGCTAATACGTCTTAATTCTGAAATTTGACCGGCTAATACGTCTTAAATACACGGAGGTAAATTTATTATTGGAAGCACTAAACTTTTCGCCTACTACATGGGCGTTACTTGCAGCTTTGATTATTGCGATACTTGCACTAATTATATATTCTCCGAACAAAAGCCTAAACAAAATCAAAACTAAAAAGGTTGGTGACGGGCAACACGGAAATGCCCGGTTTGCCACTAACAGAGAAATATACAAAACCTATGTGCCAATACTCTTTGAGCCTAATAAATGGCGTTGGGGCGTTTCTGTACCACTTTATCCACAGAAAACCAAACCAGATAAAAACTCAAACAATAACAGGCATTGGAAACACACAGGATCTAAAGAATGCACTACTCTAACTTTAAGCACAAGTACAAAAACTGATCCTTTTGCCGATTCTCAGGCTCTTGTTGAAGGGCTTCAACGGATAAAAGCTGAAACCGAGCCTAAAACTGTGCATGTTGAGTTAGGAAGTACATCAACTGCGCCTACAACAAGCGGAGAGCCATTATACGGAACAATCCTTGGCACAAAGATGATCCGTGGAAAGCTACAAGCTTTGGTTGCCCCTGATGATACGCACACCATAATGATAGCCGCTGCCGGTGCCGGAAAGACCGCATGTTTCTTATACCCTAACATCGAACTTTGCATGGCAGGGCGTGTGAGTTTTGTCACCACAGATACCAAGGGCGATCTTTTAAGAGACGTTGGCACTATAGCCCAAAAATACTATGGATATGATGTTAAAACAATAGACTTGCGTAACCCGGCGCACTCTGACGGATTTAATATGCTTGCTATGACCAGCAAATACATGGATTTAGCGGCAAACGAAAAAGCCAAAGGCAACCCTTATAAAGCCTTTCGGTCTAAGGCTGAGAACTACGCCAAAATCATAGCCAAAACTATTATTGGTGGCGAGGACAGCGACCGTGGTGCAAATGCCTTTTTCTATGAATCAGCAGAAGGGATATTAACTGCGGCTATCATGTTGGTCTGTGAGTTTGGTGGTGAAGGCGAACGGCATATTGTATCTGTAGCAAAATTAATCCAAGAAACGCTGGGAAAATCTGATAACCCAAACTTTAAAGGAAAGATTGAGTTTCAATTGCTTTTGGATCAATTACCTTCAGACCATAAAGCCCGATTCTTCGCCGGAGCCGCTTTAAATACAAGTGAAGAAGGTATGCGATCCGTTATGTCTACTGCATTATCACGGCTTAATGCGTTTATTGACACCGAGCTTGAACAAATTTTATGTTTCGATTCCTGCATAGACGCAGAAGAGTTTTGTCAGAAACCTACAGCACTTTTCATTATCATGCCGGAAGAGGATTCAACCAAATACTTTTTGGTTTCTTTAGCAGTACAGCAATTGTACAGAGAGCTTATGACCTATGCCGATATCTGCGGCGGTAAGCTGTCCAAGAGAGTTATGTTTTACTTGGATGAAATCGGAACGATACCAAGAATTTCATCTTTAGAAATGCTACTATCCGCCGGAAGAAGCCGTCAGCTTTATGCAGTGTTGATTATACAATCCTTGGCTCAGTTAAAGAAAAACTATGGAGATTTAGGCGCAGAAATAATCATAGACAATACGCAAAACGCTATATTTTCAGGCTTTGCTCCTAACTCCGAAACGGCAAAGGTATTGTCAGATAACCTTGGACAATATACCGTGCAAAGTGGCTCAGTCTCAAAAGGCAAAGAAGGCAGCTCAGAAAGCTTGCAGATGATAGGCAAGCATTTGCTTGATATTTTTGAACTCAAAACTTTGCCCAAATTTACTTTTGTCACTATGAAAACAGGGGCATTGCCGATAAAAACTATGTTTCCTCTATTCTTTAAATGGGGGATTAACTTTGAAGAACCATTTAAAGTACCCTACAAAGGTGATCGTGAGGTTAGATACGTTAATAAAGCGGCTTTAGCAAGATGCATTTATCGTAAGTATTCCAAAAATAGATTTTAGTATTATCATCCCCCTTTTGAAGCGCAAGCCTCAGCAGGGGGATTTTATTATCAAAAATATAAAAAAGGAGTTGTAGTTATGAAAATATCACTTGAAAACTTAAATAAAATAATGGAGCATTGCACAAAAAAGGAAATAGATTTGATTATCTACGTAGGTCAGTTTCAAGATGTAAACGGAGTTATTAAAGGCATCAGCTATACGGATGTAATGGATAACGTTTGCATAAGTAAAAGCACCTTCTATAAGCTGCTGTACAGTTTAGAAGAAAAGGGCATTATTTCAATCTGTAGCCTCAACGAGGATCACGGATACTGGTCAGTAAAGATACTCAACAACGTTTTTGCATGTAAAAAAGATTGTAAAAAAGGCTATGTAAAGCTTAACTACAAAATCCTCCACACAGATGCGTTTAAGTTCATGACCAAAGGCGAAAAGTTAATAATATTAAACCTTTTAAGGCTCTGCGACCGTAAGAAGAACTATATCAAGGTTACATACAATAAGATGATGGATTGGACAGGTAGATCTTTGCGTTCAGTAAAAAAGTTTGTAGAAACGATAACTAAAGTTTTTCAGAATATCTTTAAAGCTATAGTTATTCAAGAGAATAATGTATGCTCATTTTCTGTCCATGCCTTTGAATCAAGAGCTAAATTTGAAAAAGATGTGCTGTTGAATCACCTGATCAACCATGCTGAGAAAGTCACAAAGTCTGAAAAGGCAAATAAAACTGAGATAAAGGACACTATTACTGTCCTAAAGCAATACAAGCTTTGTAGCGCAGATGTTATTTTGGATGTGCTAAAGCAATCCTTAAAGCATATCGGGCGGCTTGCTCCTGCAAATATCAATACTTTGTCACAGTTGAAGAAAAATGTGCTGGGCTGGGATTAGCATAGGCTAAAGCCTGTAACCTTCTAAAACGGCGCAGTTTTAAAATTGGTTTAATGCGTGTGCAGTAAAATAGACTTTGCACAGGCTGTTAAAGCTTGTGAATAAGTATCATGGAAATGTGGATAAATACCATAAAATGCCTAAAACATCAAAGGATAGTATATTTTACTGCAATGGATATTCTTTTTTGCTGTCCTATTATCTTGTGGTTAGTGTTCTTTGTTATCGTGGAATGTCTAAAATGTGGCAGGGGTAGTACTGCCCTATTCCTTGTAATTACAGGCTTTCGGTGGACTCTGAATTTTGCGCCTATTGTTTCTAATTACTTATTCTTATATATATCTATTCTATATATCCCGCCGTCGGCGGGGTTTGTTTCATAGAGTGTGAAGGAACTGAATTAAAAACAAAAGAAAAAAGTACTACGCCAAATTTGGAAAGCATAGTGACTTACTAGTTATTACAATAATCAGTTAGTTATTACAAGTATCCGCACAGTCTGAAAATAACTGTTATAATTTCACAGCAAAATTTCTTTATCGTGGATATCGTTAAAAGATATTTTAAGTTGAAGTGTTATAGTTTCTATATTGACATTTGATGAAAACAAGCTATACTTTTATACCAGATATTACCATTTAATACAGTGATAAAGTCACATATGGAATTATAAACACAAGTATAATTAGTGCATAGATATTGCATGATGTACAAATTTTGTTAAAGAGGTGGAATGATAATGGACATAATTAACAGTCAAAAACAAACAACTTGCGGATTTAATCTATATAGCAAGCTGACTTTAGTTAACGAATTAAAAATAAAGCCTTATGATAATAAAGCCATAGAAACTTTTTATGACCCGGCCAATTATGCCGTTCCTTATAACAATGAAAAAGAATATCAAAGAGATTGGATGACTTTTATATCTTTTTGCCTGATGAGTGTTGCTTCTTACAAGGCTGACTATGCCAACGCAATAGCAAAAGGCGGTTGTACGCCAAATTTGCCATTTGCCGGAATGAAACCTGATGAAGCAATGAACCATGTGGATTGTTACCCTGCTACTCATAAACATTCAACAACCATAACCAAGTTCTTAGGAGAAGTTTACTCCCATATCAAAAGCAGGGAAGATGCTGCTTTCGGATCAGAAACAAGTCCACGAACTCTAAGATTACTTAAACTGCCGGGTTTATCTCACTTTACATATTTTGCACTACAGTGTGCCTTATCCTGTACATTTGACAGAGGTTTTGAAAACATGTTTGAAAATCTCCACCTAAGCGAAAATACCCCCTATCCAACTTTAGGAGATGTGAAAACATTATACTCTATCGCCTTTCCAAACAGGCAAGCTGAACTGCTCGGTAACAAATCCTCTATTGAAAACCGCTTGTTATTCAAGCCTGAGCCAACCGACAACCCTGCCTTGCTGCGTCCATTGATTCCTAGAGAAAATGTGCTTAATTACATAATGGGCGAATTGTGCATAAGCCGTGAACTTAGTTCATATGCACAAGTGATAAGCAACGATAGGCAAATATCCAAGCCTCTGTTTATAGACAATCAGCTTACAGCGGTACAAAACATGTATAAAAAAATGAATTTGAGGAAAGAACCACGATTATGCATCCTCTGCGGTGCTGCCGGCAGTGGGAGAAAGCTGACTCTGCAATGGCTTGCACAAGAGGAAAATACACGGTTGATTATTATAAATTTAGACAGGATTTATAAAAGCATTAATCTTGATTACCTTTCTGATGAACTCTTATCACTTGCGCTCATAGAAGGGATAACCTTGTGCTTTTCTATGGAAGATTCAGATTTGCTTTTTAACTTTCCACAAATTCTATCAATGATAGAGCAATATAATCTAGGCTCTTTTATTCTAAGCGGTTCAACCCTTGGGGATATAGCAGGATTCAGCATTACCCGCATTAATTATCCGGCCGCCGACCTAGATAAATCATTAAGATTTTGGCAAATATTCTCATCAGACTATCAAACTGATCCATCAATAGATTGGGCGCAAGTTGCATCCAAGTACGTTTTAACGGCAGGGCAAATTAAATCTGCCATAGGTTCTGCCGCAGAGATGGAAGAATCTCAGGTTATTGACGAAAAAACCATAAGCTCCGCTGTTTTACTTGGAAATTCAAAAAAGCTTGGTGAAATAGCGGATAAGGTAGAGGCGTTTTACACTTGGGATGATCTGATAATGGCTGATGCGTCAAAGCAGCTTTTAAAGGATGTATGCAACAGAGTCAAGTATCGCCATGTTATAGAAATACAAAGAGGCTGGAAATCAGCATATGGAAACGGAACTTCTATGCTGTTTTATGGGCCGCCCGGGACAGGTAAGACAATGAGTGCGCAGGTTATAGCAGGAGAATTGGGGCTGCCGCTATACCGAGTTAATCTTTCGCAGATTGTAAGCAAGTACATAGGAGAAACAGCAAAGAACATAAATGCGGTGTTTAATGAAGCCAAGATCAGTAATGTAATCTTGTTTTTTGATGAGGCTGATGCGCTGTTTGCCAAACGTACCGAAGTAAGTAACTCCAATGACCGCCATGCAAACTCTGAAAGTTCATTCTTGCTGCAAAAGATTGAGGATTATTCAGGAATAAGCATACTTGCAACAAACTTGTTTAACAATTTCGACGAAGCTTTTCGCCGAAGGATCAATTACATGATAAACATAACTAAGCCTGATGCCGCCTGTAGGTTGGAGATGTGGAGAAATGTTTTCCCGCCGCAAGAGAATATTTCGCCGGATTTGGACTTGAAATTATTTGCAGATAGCTTGGAATTTACAGGCAGTGTCATAAAATCTACAGCCTTACGAGCCGCTTATTTTGCGGTTGCAGACGGCACACAGATTAATATGAAGCATTTAGTAAGGGCAGCGAGACAGGAGCTGGAGAAGGTAGGAGGCACAGTACCGCTTTTTTTCGGGCTTTATACGGATTAAGTGGATCGTATAGCATCAAGCAAATAATGGTTGACTAATTGGAGGTGTATAACTATGTACTATGTCAAAGAAAAGGAAAAAGAAAAAGAAAGAGCAAGTGAAATGCTGGATGTGAGCAGACCGCCAAAAGTGAAAACTCCGCCTATTAGTTTTAAAACAAGGTCAGAAAGGCTTGATTGGGCAGAGGTGGGGAAACGTTTAAAACGCCAGTCAGAAGCGAATGAAGGGGTGTTGCAAGGTAGTCTGGATGATAAGGCTTCTAATGTTGATATGGACGTTGATAAAATCGCATCCACAGATTCAGGTATAAAAGAAGCACTTGCTCCCGACGAGGATAGTCAACCTGAAAAAGAAGAAGATTTTGTTCCCATTTGCATGACTGCATTTAACTTTTGCAGAGAAAATATCTATGCACACAGACAAGAAGTTGAAAATGCAAGAGAGCGATATGGAATGTTGAGTGTAGAATATAGAGATGCGAATAAAAAATATGAAGCAGCTACGGAACAGTTTGATGAGTGGAAAGAACAATTTGAAACAGCAATAAGATATTTAGAGGAAGGATCACCTACTGCACGTAAACTTCTTAATGTTGTTACGCAATCGCAAGAAATTCTTGACGAAGAAGTTAAAATACACATTAGATTCAATGATGAGCATAGAACTCAATATTTAGCTTTTACTAGAGATGAGGGGCAAATAAACCTTAACAAAAGAATAGTAGAATGGGATCCTACAGCCGCATTTGTTTTTGAAAACAATTCTGATGTTATGAGTCCGGCAATGACCTTGGTGCATGAATTCAGTCATGTAGCACAGCATTTACAGGGCTGCAAAGCCTTTGCTGCTGACTTAAATGATAGATTAACTAGATCTCCTATTGATTGGAGCGATGCAGATACATCTAGGGAAGAGCTTGATCGAAGATGGGATTTGGTGGTGGCTATGGAAAATGAAGCTATAGAACAATGGGATAATAAAATTGCAAATGAACTGGGAGAACCTGAGCGTGAAGGTTTTACAGGTGCAGGTACTACTATAAGAGTAGGTTGTCCTACTGACTGGGGACACATGTATATACCTAGTTGGAATCCAGATAATTTTAGATCAGGGCCTCGACCCAATGTTATGGATTGGTACAACAAAACCATAATTAGAAAAAAATGATACTTCAATATTAACAAAGATTTACAATACAAGCGGGTTAGCTCGGCAAATCTAGTAGAATGTATTTTCCTAATAGAGTTAATTTTACTGATAACAATAGAATCTGAGGACACAATTTATTAAAGGAGTATGTATTAAAATGAAAAAATATATTTGTGTGGTGATGGTGATTTTGATTATATTACCATTATTTAATAGTACCCCATCATTTGGCAGTATTAGATCAAGAGATGTTTTGTCAATTAAAATGATTGCAGTAGCAGTAGGTGATGATTTTTCCTTTGCAATTGACGCTGATGGCAACTTGTGGGCTTGGGGAGAAAATGGCTCTAGCCGCCTTGGAGACGGAACGTTTACGGTACGTGAAATAATGGATGATGATGGATCTTGGCATAGACAATGGCGGATAGTTGATGATAACAATAGACATATTCCTATAAAAATCATGGATTCTGTCGTATCAGTTTCTGCTGGTAGTTCTCATGCAATGGCAATCAGATCAGATGGTAGTTTGTGGGCTTGGGGAAGTAATATCTTTGGTCAGCTTGGTGATGGTACGGCAGAAACCCGTCGTTATCCCATAAAAATCATGGATTCTGTTGCTTATGTTTCAACTAGAGGCAGTCATACAATGGCAATCAAAACTGATGGTAGTTTATGGGCTTGGGGAGGTAATCGAGATGGGCAACTTGGAGATGGCACAACGGAATCTCGCCGTTCGCCTGTGAAAGTCATGGACTCTGTTGTATATGTTTCGGCTGGCCGCAACCATACAATGGCAATCAGAACAGACGGCAGTTTATGGGCTTGGGGATGGAATGCAGAAGGTCAACTTGGCGATGGTACAAGAAATTGTACGACAGAAGCCCGTCCCAATCCTGTCAAAATCATGGATTCTGTAGCTTCTGTTTCAGCCGGTCTTTACCATACATTAGCAATAAAAACAGATGGTAGTTTGTGGGCTTGGGGGTCAAATTGGCGTGGTCAAATTGGGGATGGAACATATTCAACACACGACGAAAATCGGAATATCATTGACAATAGTAGGCACTCACCTGTAAAAGTGATGGATTCGGTTATGGCGGCCTCCGCTGGCAACAGCCATACAATGGCAATCACAACAGACGGCAATTTATGGGCTTGGGGGTCTAATGAACATGGGAGAATTGGAAACGGTATAAGCACACGATCCAGACCGGGGATAATTCAATACCCAATAATAATTTTGGAATCAGTGGCTGCTGTTTCAACTTTTAATCATACATTAGCACTAAAAACGGATGGTAGCGTATGGGCATGGGGAAGTAATAGCAGTGGTCAACTAGGTGACGGCACAACAAAATTTCGTCTTTTCCCGATCAAAGTTCAGACAAATCCATTAGGTGAATGGGAAGATTTTTGATGTAGATAATACAATCTTTCGTTTTATATTAATTAATGCCAAACGGCAATAACTGCTTAATTACTTGATGGAGGTATATAAATATGTACTATGGCAAGGAAAAAGAAAAAGAAAGAATAAGTGAAATACCTGATATAATTAGACCATCAAAAGTGAAAACCCCACCCATTAGCTTTAAGTCAAGTTCAGATAGGCTTGACTGGACTGAGGTGGGAAAGCGTATACGGCGTCAATCTGAAGATTCTTACAGCGTGATGCAAAACAAGTGGGATGATAGGGTTCCAAATGTTGCCATGGATGTTGATAGAATCACATCTACCCATTCCAGTATGCAAGAAGAAGCTATTCCTGACGAGGATAGTCAACATGAAAGAGAAAAAGATTTTGCTCCTGTCTGCATTGAATTATTTAGGATTTGTCAAGATTCAATTGATATACCACGAAATGAAATAAGATTAGCAAGAGATTATTTAGAAAAAGCAAAAGAAGAATATGGGCTGACAAGTGAGCAATATGAAGCAGCAAGAAAACGATATATATATGCGAATCATAAATATGAAAAGGCAAGTGAACAATTTAAAGAGTGGATGATAGAATTTGAAAGGGCGATCAGGCATTTAGAACAATCTCCAACAGCACGTGAGCTTCTAAATATTGTTACGCAATCAAGAGAAATTCTTGACGAAGAAATTACTGTAACAATTAGATTTAATAATAAGCATTTAACCCAGTTTATTCCCGGAACGAAGGAGGATCGCAATTCATTAACTATAGATTGGGATCCTACATCTGGGCTTATTTTAAATCGCCAGAGTAACCCAGACGATTGGGAGTTAGTAAACGATGGTAGCCGGAATCCTCGCCCTCGCCCTCTCGGTGGGACGGCTGTTAATAGTCCTGCAATGGGCTTGGCACATGAGCTGGGTCATGTTGCACAAAAAATAATGGGTAATATAAAATATGAGGAAGGCACTAATAGACTTATTGGAACCGATGAAAACGGGAGACCTCTTGATGGGATTATTGCTGTTGAAGATCATAATCTGAAAAGATGGGAAATTCCTATTGCAGAAGAACTTGGAGAACATGCACGTTATAATTATTTTGATCATTATCGAGGTGGCGGTATGTTCCGAAGAATGGAGCGCTCAGATGAATGGGGCTATATACTTGGGAATACATTATCCGGTGATCCTGATGAGGTTATAGAAAGAGATGAAAGGGGGTTTTTGCCCGGAAGTCCACTTCATATTGATGCGGAGTTTATTGAAGGATATCGTGGAAGTCGTGAGGTACACGATTTTAGAGCATGGATGGATACTCATTAATCCTAGTACTTATGAAAATGATAAATTGGATAAATTTAACATAAAGGGTTGGTTATGCACAGACATTTTACTTTTTTAGTGCTTTCCAGAAAGGAATGAACATATTTATGATTTTACGTAAAAATATGATTTTTTTAGTTTTAGCGGTTTTATTGCTTGTAGCTATTGCATCAGTATTTTTGAGTGTACGTATTAAAGCTTTTGCAAATCCATCTGCTGGATATATTGAACTTATTGAGTTTGGTGATTTTAATGACCTAACTTTGATAATCTACTATAGGGAATCAGCAGTATTTGTCTTGGCAGGAATTAGTGAATATTGTTTAATAAATCATAGACATGAGTATAAGCTAACCATTCCTGGTTATCGTTTAAATGAATATGCGGATCTGCTCAACCAGTTAAATTATCTTGATTTGACACCAGTTGAGATTGAATCTGGCCTTATAGCAGAGCTGCATTATATGTTTAAAAATAAATATGGGGAGAAAGTGTTTAGAGTATCAATGTGGGGAAGGCAAAGAAGTATGTTTGTTAATGGCTATGAGGTACAAGAAGAAAACATTCTTTACGAAGTGATACTCCCATTTCTTCCCGAGAGTAAGGCTGAAAGACTACAGCGTTATATTAATAATTCTATGGATTAGGTATTAATGCAAAGAAAAATACGATATAACCTATTGACCCATTAGGGTCTAAATCCTAACCCTACAGAGTCACGTTCCATTGAAAGCCTCTGTAGCAGCTCACTTTAACGCCCAAATCATCAGCTTTCGTAGTCTTGGTAATGCATCCCAGCGCATCATCACAATTGGCTGATTTTCAAGTTTTTTTGAAAACGTGACGCTATAGAGCTAACCGCACAAACATCAAATAGCCCAAGGCTGATAAACTAAGTCAGCTTTGGGCTATGACTCTGTTTATCCCATCTACACTAAGCAATGTTCAGAACCTATTCAACAAAATTTAGTGCTAAAGAATAGTCTCCTTGCTAATCTGTTTTGGTTACTTAATTATTCTACGCCAATAAGTCGTTCTGCAAGCATTGTATTCCTTGCATTGGAATCAGCGTTTTTAACTGCATAAGCGACAGCCTTCTTTTCTCCTATGATAATCACAGCTTTCTTTGCCCTTGTAACGCCAGTATACAGCAAGTTTCTCTGTAGCATAACATAATGGCTCATTGTAAAGGGAATTACTACTATCGGAAACTCGCCTCCTTGGCTTTTATGTACTGTTATCGCATAGGATAACACCAGTTCATCCAATTCCAAGACATCATATTCTACATCGTTTCCATCAAAATTAACCGTTAATACCTTATCTTCTGTATTTACCTTGGTAATCACTCCAATGTCACCATTGTAAATATCCTTGTCATAGTTGTTCTTAACTTGCATGACTTTATCTCCAACACGGTATTCGGTTACTCCACGCCGGAGACAGATTGTATTTGGGTTTAATGCAGCCTGTAACATCCTGTTAAGATTGTCCGCTCCTGTTTCGCTTCGGCGCATAGGCGTCAGCACTTGGATATCTGTAATTGGATTGATTCTATAATACTTTGGAAGCCGTTCTGCGCAAAGCTTCACGATTTCATTTATTATAGCAGACTTATCTTCTGCTGCCATTGAGATAAAGAAAAAATCGCTATCCTTGCCGCCCGAAAGTTCGGGCATTTTGCCACTATTGATTTTATGGGCATTAGTAATGATCTTGCTTCCAAGCGATTGTCTGAATATCCGTGTCAGCCGCACAACCGGAACTACGCCGGATTTTATGATATCCCCCAACACGCTCCCGGCACCAACAGCAGGGAGCTGATCAATATCACCCACCATTATAACAGTCATAGTGTCCGGCACGGCTTTAAGCAGGTTGTACATAAGGAGAATGTCTATCATTGAACATTCATCCAATACAAGCACGTCACCTTCAAGAGGATTGTCAGTGTTTCTGCCAAACCCCTGCGGCGGTTTGCTTTCCAGCAGTCGGTGGATGGTCTTGGTTTCCATTCCTGTTGCTTCACTCATCCGCTTTGCTGCACGTCCGGTTGGGGCGGCAAGCAGGACTTCTTTACTTGATAGCTTAAATAGTTCAATTATTGCCTTAGTTGTTGTGGTCTTACCGGTACCGGGCCCTCCGGTTATCACACAGAATTTTGATGATACCGCCAGTTTAATAGCTTCTACCTGAACATCATCATAGTTAACAGATAGCTTTTCTTGTAAGCGGATTAATGCTGTTTCAAAGTTAGGCAAAGTGTTATGATTGTCGGCTTTCATGAGCTGATTTACCCGGCGGGCAACACCTGATTCCGAGTAGAAGAATGGGGGCAGATATACATTAGACGGCGGCTCCATCTTTAATTCGTTATTCTTTATCAAGTAGTCCAGAGCCATGTGTATTTTAGGTTGTTCTATATCTAATATTTCAACACTTTTGATTACCAAATCATCAAAATGAGCGTAGCAATGCCCATCATTAGCAAACTGGTTTAGGGTATAGAAAAGCCCCGCACGGCAGCGGTGAAAGGATTCCTTTTCCATTCCCAGTTTTTCGGCTATTTGGTCTGCTGTTTTGAATCCGATCCCCCATATGTCGTCTGCAAGTTTATATGGATTTTCTTTTACGATTGTAATACTCTGATCGCCGTAGGCTTTATATATTCGATATCCAAATGCGGTTGAAACGCCGTATTCCTGCAAGAAAATCATTATGTTTTTGATCTCTTTTTGTTCATGCCAAGCCTTTTGAATCATGGCAACACGTTTTTTGCCTATCTTGGGGACTTCAATAAGGCGGTGTGGTTCATTCTCAATTATTTCAAGAGTTTGTTCTTTGAAGAGATTTACAATTTCCTTTGCAAATTTGGAGCCTACTCCCTTGATTAACCCACTGCCTAAGTACTTCTCAATACCGTGTACACCGGCCGGAATACGTTCTTCCCAGGTGGAGACATTAAACTGTCTGCCGTATTTAGCATTATTTACCCATGTGCCTGAAACTGATACTACTGCGCCAATATTTATAGATGCCATATTTCCAACAAAGGTGATTAAATCATTATAACCTTGGCAGTTTACTTTTATAACACTGTATCCTTTTTCCTCATCCGAGTAGGTAATACGTTCCACAACACCATTCAATTTATCCATCTGTATACCTACTCTCCTTTGTGATGCACTGCTAGATAGTTTATACCATAATTCGTTATTGAATGGTAGTCTGCTAATTTGCAAAACCTGATATCTATAGAATATTGGATAGTAAAAATGCCTTGTGCTAATGTGAGCCAAAGCATAAGGCATATGTTAATTCATAAATTTAGCAAAGTTACGATTAATGATATGGTTTCTTAATTTGGTAGTGGGCTAGATTTGTTGAGCCGAGTCTCAGTGTCGGCTTATTATGCGGCTTCTGAGATGCACTTCAACAAATGTAGCCCATCACCTCTTAATTTAATTCTTCTTTTTATAGTTCTCAATGGAATCATGCTTATCAATATAATTATTAGAACGATTTATGAATTTATGAGATACTTTTATAATTTTTTTATCAAAGTTATAAGAGTTAAAAAAACTCATAATTAACGCTTGTAATAAACTCCATTGAATCATCAATGAATAATGGCTCTTCACCGGAATGTGTTGTTGACAAAAAATCTCTGGATTAATTGGTATATAGAGGCAACTTCCTTGCCCTATGCCCCATTGATTCAGCGGGTAGCCTTGGCAACAGAGTATGCCAGGGATAGTTTTCCTGTATTGCCATTTAGAGAGTGTCAACCACATATTCTGGCGTAGAGCCTAAAAAAAAAGAAAAAAATTTATTTAAAAAGGGTTGCTCATTGGAAAAATATGTGATATAATTCCTTTAATTGAATCGCTGTCTCCAAAAAGTACAGGTTTTTTCTGCACTCGCTGGTTTTACCAGTGACTGTCAGGGTAGGATTGAAGGAAAAACATCGAAGCACAGCCTACCGAAAATCAGGAAAGTGAATTGACACCCAACTGTATGCGCCTGTAAATACCTCGCTCACTGATAAAGTAGCGAGAAGAGGAACTGATCGGAAGTTGCGAGCCGAGTTTTGGATGAACAGTAAGAAGCTTTATGCTTTTTTGATATACATTTATTGCTTAATAGCTTTATTTGTATTGAAATTTTCAAGTTATGAGCTTTGTTTTTATATGCAAATATATCCGAATGGTTTTATTTGTGTTGAAAATTTTACTCTAAGACTTGAATCGTGAATTTTATTTGCAAACGTAGCCGAAAGGCTTTATTTGCGTTATTTATATTTGAATGTTAAGGGAATCCTATTTCTTTTTTGATGGGATTCCCTTTTATATTATAACTAATATTTTGAGTTATTATTTATTACTGAAAAGCTTAGTTGATAGCGTGATGTCACACTAATATCCCCTTTGTATTTTAAGATAAGGGGGCTAACCTGACATGACACACGCTATCAATTAAGCTTTTTTGATAAATACGGAAAGCAGAAACCGATTATTTATTACAATATAATGGTTAATTATTACAAAGCATATTCACAATCTCAAAATAAACCATTATAATCTATTTTATCTACATGTATTATATCAAGTATGTTCTGGCAGATCATTATTTTGTGTAACAATATGATGTGTTTTCCATCAATACTATAAAATGGGATCAAAGATAGGCATTCAACTTATACTAATCTGAGTTAAAATCTTGCTTGAAATTAATTCGTATCAGCATAAAAGTGGCACATAATTCGGAATAAAAACACGCCGATACTTTTGCTGTGACTTTTTTTCAAGCTATGTATCGTAAGAAAAAGAGACTATGTTCCCGTTCACCTCCGCTTTAATCAGTTTTAAACACTATAAACTGATTGAAGGAGAGAGGCATATGCCTAAAACAAACCAACTAACTGTCCGGATATACGGTAGATGCATTAACGTTGATAAACGCATTACTATATATAAATCCGCTGAAATAGTCTCCTATGAATCGCTCTTAGAATCAGGATTTGACTGTCCCGGCGAAAATGATAGCGTTGAAGAAATTGTAATCTCTGCTGTTTTGAAAGATGATCTTCGTCATGCTTTGAATTTACTTACAGACGAGGAACGTTTACTCATTGACGAGTTATATTTCTCTAATGATGGTGAGGGGATGACTGATAATCAGTATTCAAAAATTAGTGGGATTCCACGTACAACGATTAATCATCGTAAAAAAATTATTATAAGCAAGCTAAAAAAATTTATTGAAATTCCTTCGTCACCTTGACAATGATCACAGTATAATCAAATAGAAGGGTTGTTCAGATACTTGTTGCGAGACTAAGTGTCGCATTCCTTTTTCACCGAAAGTCGAAAACATACGCCGGTATCAGAGGTAACGGTTTTCGCTTTCGGATATTGAAGCAATAAAAAACAGTGGTTGGCTTATTAAAGTCATAGATACGAGGGGGATTTTCGATGGGTGCGAAAAAAGTTACACCAGTGGATATAAACGATCTTGTAGATATTCAAGATGTTGAAATTGACTTGTCACTTCCGGTAGAAGAAAAGATAAAGTCATTTAAGGAGCAAATTAAAAATCCATATCTTTATCGTTGCGATGATACAATTATAAGGATATCTTATGCTAAAACAGACGTTAAATTAAAGGATAAAGTCATAAACTATCTGCTTTCCGAACAGAAGCTATCATTGCGGTAATTAGAAAATAATTGCCCTATAGCAGTTCCATTTGTTATAAACGGAACTGTATTGATAGACGCTGCGTAGAATTTGTGATACTATGACCTTGGACTAATGCAGTGATCCTTTTCATTTACAGGGCAATGTGGTAATAAAGAAAAGGAGCTACTGCTTATGAAGGAAACAAATGTAAGTGATGTAACTGAAACATGGAACGCTTTTGGATACACTCGCATATCGAAGGATGATAGAGATAAGGATAAAAGCGAAAACAACAGCATCAAAAATCAGCAAGATTTAATTCTTGGCTTTGCCGCTCGTAACCCGGACATTTGCATTGTAAAGTTTTTTGCTGATGAGGGGGCTACAGGCACTAATTTTGACCGTACTGCTTTTAAGGATATGATTACTCATATTGAAAACGGTGCGGCTACCTGCGTTATAGTAAAAGATTTTTCTCGTTTAGGCCGTGACCACATAGAAACCGGAAAATATATCGAAAGATATTTTGCATCTAAAAAAATCCGTTTCATATCAATTAATGACGGTTATGATAGTTTTCATGCGGATATGTCAGACAGTAATAACAGCCTTATTGTTCCATTTTTAAATATAATGAACGAGGCTACTGTAGAGGATATATCCATAAAAACGAGATCGCAACTTGAAGTTAAGCGGAATAACGGTGAGTTTGTTTGTAACTATGCCGCTTACGGTTATACAAAATCCGCTGATAAGAAGTTAGTAGTGGATGAATACGCCGCCGAAGTGGTTAACGCCATATTTGAGCATAAACTTCTTGGTCATAACGAGCAACAGATAGCAACAATGCTTAACGCAAAAGGCATACACTCACCTGCGGAATATAAAAAATCCATAGGAGAAACATACAATACCCCTTTTGCCAAAAATGAGAAATCTCTTTGGACGCCGAATGCTATCAGGCGTATCCTAACAAACCGCATTTATATCGGTCATTTGGAGCAGGGCAAGCGGACAAAGGTTAGTTACAGGGTAAAAAAATACCTTTATCAGCCCAGAGCAGCTTGGTCTATACACGAAGATAACCATGAACCTATTATAGCCAAGCATGATTTCGAGCTTGTGCAAGAGTTAATGGCTAAAGATACACGGATATCAACAGAAACAGGCCAATTGCACCTGTTTTCCGGCATAATCCTCTGCGGTGCTTGCGATCAGCCCATGACAGTAAAAATAACAAAAAAGAAAAGTGGAAAGAGCTACATCAACTATATATGCTCTACCCACAAACGTCAGCGTGGAACCTGCACTAACAACAACGTTAGCAGCAAGAAAGTTGAGAAATGTGTACTTTTTTCTATCAAAAAGCAAGTTGACGGCTTTTTGCTTGCAGAGGAAGTAGAAAACGGTCTGGGGCTGGCTGAGTTAAAGAAACGCAAAAAGGCCGCTCTTGAAGCTATGATTGATAAAGAATTGCAATCCATTAAAGAAAACAACGATTATCTTGTAAAATCATATGCTCATATGCTGGATGGCCTTATTACTAAGGACGAGTACGATCTCTTTCGTGATGATTTTCTAGGCCAAATAGAGAGCGCAGAAAAGCATATTGATCATTTAAAAGGTGAAATTGAGCGTCTGGCAGACGATACCGCAATTCGTAAACTTATAGAGCGGTTCAAAGCTCATGAAAACCTCACGGCTTTAGACCGCCGCATAGTTATTGGTTTTGTGCATTCTATAATCGTTCATAGCAACAAAGACTTAGAAATCAACTTGCGCTACGATAGTGATTTTGAACTTCCTGCGCCATATGAAGATTGCGAAACCGCCCGGGCAAGCCAAGAAACGGCGGTGGTTTAATATGGCTAGGAAAAGCAAAAGAAATCCAGCCCCGGCGGATACACCAAGAACCACAAAGTATTCAGCATGGGGCTATACCAGAATCTCCAATGACGGAGAACGTGCAGAGGATTCTATAGAAAACCAGGCAGCCATTATTCAAAACTATGTCTCTGACAAAGTCGATCTAAATTTGTGTGGCATAGAATCTGATCTAGGTTACTCC
The DNA here is from genome assembly GCA_009785615.1 of Defluviitaleaceae bacterium. Taxonomy (GTDB): domain Bacteria; phylum Bacillota; class Clostridia; order Lachnospirales; family WQUN01; genus WQVX01. The sequence goes on from WQVX01000058.1 coordinate 18,059, forward strand.
GGAACAGATTTTCAACGCCCGGGCTTTAAAAAGCTTATGGAAGGCATATTGTCCGGTGATGTTAAATGTCTGATCGTGAAAGACCTCTCTCGGCTGGGTCGTGCATATATTGAAGTTGGGGAATTACTTTTTGAGACTTTCCCAATGTATAATGTGCGCTTCATATCGGTGAATGACTGTTATGACTCATTTGCGGATGATGCAGCAAGAAAAAAGCTGATTATTTTATTCAAAAGTTTAATGAACCATATGTACAGCAAAGATAATAGTAAAAGAGTTCGCTCTGCCAATGAAGCAAAAAAGCGCAGGGGCGAATTAGCAGGGAATCCCCCATATGGCTACATCCGTGGTGAAGATGGTAAAACTCTGGCTATTGACGGAGATGCCGCCGAAGTTGTGCAAATGATTTTTGATATGAAGCTTGCAGGTGAAAGTTCACGCAGCATAGCAAAATGTCTAAATCGTAAAGGTATCCCCTCGCCCCAAAACAGGAGCTATCAATTAGGCCGGGTTACTCATAAGAAATTTGAACGGACTATATGGTGGTCATCAATCATTCGTAGGATGTTACGTTGTGAAACCTATACCGGAATGGTAGTGCAGGGTAAATATCATTGTGAAGGCAAACATCATAGACTGATGCTACCAAAGGAACAGTGGATTCGCCATGAAAACATGCATCCTGCTATCATCAGCCGGGAACAGTTTGATGAAGTCCAAAAACTGTTAAGTGCCATCGGTGCAGTTGTGCATAGTGAAAATCAAAAGGATCCTATCCCTGAAAATCGCTATGTAAGCAAATTGTTTTGTTCTCGCTGTGGATTTGCGGCAGCACGAAGCATAAATAGGCAATCAATAGTATTTATCTATTATTTTTGCCCTTATTGTAATGATTTTTTAAAGCAAGAGCTTGGTTTAAAAACAATTAGCAGGATTCCGCTTAATGTTTTGGATAAAGCTGTGATGAGTACTTTAAAAATGCACCTGGATTTACTCATAGAAATGGGTTCAATTGTTGAGAGCCTGGTTAATTCTAAGGCTTATAATTCATGTATCACTGAACTGCTGCGGGAGAAAGCCGGGTGGGAAACAGAGGAAAGAAATGCAGATAAAACTTTATCGGCTGCTTATACCCATCTCTTGGATGGGCTTCTTGATTATAAAGAGTATGGGATTATCCGCACAAAAGTAGACGAAGATAAGAAG
>WQVX01000059.1 GCA_009785615.1 Defluviitaleaceae bacterium
CCCATGTCACCGGTAAATATTCTTTTATTACTTCCATCCCTATTGTCATCTTGTTTCTATTTTAACAGGTTTTCTTTCTCTTTTCTGCTTAATTGGACGCACATGGGGCAAAGCCCACGGTTTTAGTTTTTATTTTTTAAATTATCTGCGGTCACGTGGGGGCCTTACCTTAAAGAAAGCAACTGCCTGTTGCATAGCTTCGGCCTGAGAACTTAACTCTTGGCTGGCAAATGCGCATTCTTGGGAAGTTGCTGTATTGGCTTGCACCACTTGTGAAATCTCATTTATCCTTTGGTATACAAGGTCAACAGCCTCTGCCTGTTCTTGTGATATACCTGCAATTTGGGATACAAGATCAGAAACTTCCAGCACATGCTTTTCAATTCTTCCTAAAGTTGCAGCAGTTGACTGAGCCGCCTTTAGCCCTTCATCTACCATTTGCAAAGAGGTATCTATTTCGGCAGTGGTTTCGTGGGTAGCTGTCTGGCTTCGGGTAGCTAAGTTTCTTACTTCTTCAGCAACAACAGTAAAACCCTTTCCGTGCTCACCTGCACGAGCTGCTTCTACAGATGCATTTAACGCTAATAGGTTTGTTTGGAAAGAAATATCTTCTATCACCTTAATTATTTTAGAAATATTGTCCGATGTAGATTTTATACTCTCAATAGCTGTTACCATTGATTTCATATCGCGGCTGCCAATTTGCGCACTGTCAGTTGATTCCATGGCACGTTTGTTAGCAGTGTTAGCTGCTTCAGCACTAAAGCGGGTCTTTTCAGTTATAGCTTCTAAGGATTCATTTAAGTCTAATATAGCGTTTGCTTGCTTAAATGTACCATCTGCTAAGGAGGAGGCACTCTGGGATACTTGAAGAGCACCGGATTGTACCCTAGTAGATGAATTTTGAATTGCCCACATAGACTTGTTGAGGGATTTTAATATAGCAATTAAAGCCGTTTTAATTGGGGTATAGGATCCAAGATAGTCTCGATCAATAGGCACGGTTAAATCACCTTCAGCAAGTGCCTCTAAAATACCGGCTATTTCATTTACATTAGCTACAAGTTCCTCGCCTGTAGAATTTACAGTCTTTTTAAGAGTATCAAATGCTCCCTTATAATCCCCACTTACATAAGTTTTAAAATTACCTTTAGCCATTTCAGCCAAAGATATTTCAATTTCAGCCAAAGGATTAGCTATCGTGGTAACCAGAAGGTTCATTTTTACAAGTAACTCTGCCCAATCACCTTTAAATTTATTTACATCTGCCCTAATTTCAAGGTCGCCTTCTGCTGCACTTTGAAATAGCCTTGCAATTTCTCCATGGATATCTCGCATACTTCTTACAATGGAATCAACATGTTGATTTAAATTAGCTTTTTCTCCCGGAAGCTGCTGTATTTTTATATTAAAATTTCCATTGCTAATGGACTCAAGTACGTCAAACACTATAAACATGTCGTTTTCAGAGTGATCCATCAAAGTATTTACACGTTCGCAAATATCTTTGTATGCTCCACTGTATTGACTTGTGTTTATCCGATAAGTTATATTACCTTTAACATCCATCTCATGTTCCATTTTACTTACATCGTTAATTATGCTTCGGTTTATCTCCACCAAATCATAGATATCACTTGTTAAATTACCAATTTCATCATTTTTTAGCCCTGACCGATCAATACTTACATTCATATTTCCTTTTTTTACTTTATCCACCAACCTAATTAAATCATTAACAGCTTTAAGCCTGTATACTACAAACCCAAATCCTACCACCATTGCCCCTACTGCTATAAATGTTAAAACAAGTGACCTGGGATTAAACTCCCCACCTAAAAACATAATTAACATATTCAGAAGCCCAAGGCCAATAGCCAAACCCATGTTCATTTTAATTAGCGTTGATAAACGCATTATATGATCTCTCCTTTATTTACCCACACAAAACTCATTAAAAATTCTATCTAACACATCATCGCCAACGGATTCTCCTATTATTTCTCCCAGAAGCCCATAGGCTGCTTTTAAACTTATAGAAATAATATCTTCCGGCATACCATTTCTAATATCATTTAACATTTTATGCATGTTAGCCATTACTTCATTCAACAAATGTGTGTGTCTTGCTTGAGTAATAATATCGCCGTCAGCAGAAACCTCATTTTTTAAAAACATTTCCTCTACCATAGCATATAGATTATTTAAACCTGCACCGGTTTTAGCAGAGACTTTAACTGTGTACTCAATATTACCAAAAATTTTAGTATCAAGTACAATATTTTTGTTATCCTCAATCTTTTCCTCTTTACATTTCAAATCACTTTTATTAAATACAATAATTTTTCGTTGATCTTTCAATAGTTCGGCAACTGCATAATCCTCTTTGGTTAAAGGAGTAGACCCATCTACCACAAAAAGAACCAGTTCTGCCGATTTTGCATGTTCCCTGGAGCGTTCTACCCCTATTTGCTCTACTTGATCATTAACTTCTCGTATACCTGCTGTATCTGTCAGCAAAATTGGTACACCCACCCTGCTTTCATTGGTTATATCAGAGCGCATAATAACAGACTCTGTTAATGTATCCCTGGTAGTACCGGGTACATCTGTAACAATGGCACGGTCTTCCTGTAAAATTGCATTCATCAAAGAAGACTTTCCTACATTTGGACGCCCTGCAATTACAGTAGGTACACCGGCTTTTATCCTATCCCCTAAAGTGGCTGTAGCACACAAAGATTCAATTTCCTTTAATAAAGTATAGCCTTCTTGTTTAATCATTGCCAAATTCATGGACTCTTCTTCATGCTCCGGATAATCAATTGAAAGTTCAATATGAGCCAACCACGTTAATATTCGATTTCTATAATCTTGTATTTTATTAGAAAGTCCGCCTGACAGTTTTCTAATAACCGCACGACGAGCTATGTCCGTTTTGGAATTAATAAGTTCCATAACAGCTTCTGCCTGGCTTAAATCTATACGTCCATTTAAAAAAGCTCGCTTGGTAAACTCACCGGGCTCCGCAGGTCTTGCACCATTTTTTAAAATAATCGAAAGAACTGCCATGACAGTAGCATTACCACCATGACAGTAAACTTCAACAATGTCCTCTTTTGTATAGGAACGAGGCCCATACATACAAGCACACATTACTTCATCCAAAACCTGACCACTGCCATCACATATAGTACCGTAGTATAAAGTATGAGAAGCCGGATTTGTTGAATGTCCACTTTTGCGCACAAAAACTTTATCCAAAATTCTTGTTACATCAGGCCCGGACATACGGACTATAGCTACAGCACCTACCCCAAGAGGTGTAGAAATAGCGGCAATTGTGTCTGTTATATACAGATTATTCATTTGGGTGCAATCACTACATTCCTATAAGGTTCATTACCATCGCTAAAGGTTTTTACAAAAGGATCTCTTTGCAAAACCATGTGGATAACATGACGCTCGTACCTACTCATAGGTTCCAGCACTACATTTTTTCTTGTAGCTTTTACTTTTCTGGCCAAACTTAATGCAAGAGACTCCAGGGTTTCTCTGCGGCGTTTTCTGTAGTTTTCTGTATCTAATATCACACTAAACTCCGGTATACCACAGCGATTAACCACTAAATTAGTTAAATATTGAAGGGAGTCCAGGGTTTGTCCCCTTTTTCCAATAAGTACTCCCATATTATCGCCTGTCAAATTGACATACATATGCTTTTCCTTATGGTTTATGTTCACCTTTACCGATAAACCCATAGCTGCCGCAATTTCTTGCAAAAAACGCTCTATTATTTCTGCCGGGCCAAGCTTTTTAGTAACAGACACGCGGGCAGGCTTACTGCCAATAAGGCCAAGGAATCCTTTTGAGCCTTGCTCAATTATTTTCACATCTACTTCTTCAAGGGAAACATTTAGAATTTTTATGGCTTCTGCTACCGCATCTTCTACTGTTTTTCCTACTCTTTCAATTGTATCTATACTGATATCCATTTATCTTCCCCTCCTTTTAAGGTCAAGACACTGGGGTGTTGCCAATTGATTTAATACCGGCTCTGTGATTAAACACCAATTGCTGCACTATTTGAAACACGGATGTAGTAATCCAAAATATACCTACACCTGTAGGCAGCCCAATAGTCATTACACCCATCATAACCGGCATAATTACCATCATCATTTTTTGTTGCTGTCTCATACGTTCGTCATTAGCCACAGCTAAAGACATAGCCATGGTCAGTTTAGATGTAATAATAGCTGTTGCTACTGCTAATATTGGTATTACAATACCCGGCCATCCAAGACCTGTTACTTCTGTTAAGGCTAGCCCAAAAAAATTTTCTATGGCCAGCTTCTGCTCATACAAGTACAACAAAGGAGGCAAGTATTGATCCGGGATACTTGCAAACATAGCATTCCAATCACTAGGTTCAAAAACATTAAGAATTCTGTTCATTTGCTCCGGGATACTAATATCAATCTCTTGGTTATCCAACATACGTTGAGGAACCCTTGGCAACGCCAATGGCACCATAAAATTTGTATAGCCCGGTACTTCATTAATCAAGTACCTAGATATTTGCGTATACAAATCTCCAAGCCTGGACACATATAAAAACGACTGATTCATTATAAAACTAAGGCCAAAAAACAGGGGCATCTGAATAAATAACGGTAGACATCCACCAAAAGGATTAACATTATTTTCTTTATACAATTTTTGTATCTCAGCATTCATTTTTTGTTGACTTTCAACATCCTTATTAGGGTACTTTTTCCTGATTTTTGTCATTTCAGGATTTAGACGCTGCATAGCCATCATAGATTTTTGTTGCTTAAATGCCAATGGCAACATTAAGGATCTTACTATCAATGTCATCAATATAATAGATAATCCCAAAGAATGGTAAACCGTAAAGTTATATACAATCCCAAATATAAAGTCAATAATAACCCCAAATACTGCGGCAATTGGCCCTATAAACATCCCGGGCTCGTTTTGCACCATTCGCTGCCCGCCAAAAATAAATCCTAAACCAAACAAATCTCTTCTCCTCCTAAAACCATATACATATGTTTATGGTACCGGGTCGTACCCGCCTTCACATAGGGGGTTACATCGCAGAATACGGTATGTTCCCATTGCCACGCCTTTTATTATGCCATACTTAGTTATGGCATTGTACATATATTCTGAACAGCTGGGGTAAAATCGGCAGTGCGGGCCTAGCAAAGGGGATATCCATTTTTTATATCCTTTAATCATTAGGAGCAATACCTTAGTCATTTGTTTCATCAGACCTTTCTTAAACTTTGCCTGTCCAACAAATTTAGGAGCGCACGACCTATTTGTTTATAATCTTCATCTTTTTGTAAATCACCTGCGGCGGCTCTTACTACTATTACCAAATCGTATCCACGCACAAGAGCCTCTTCTTGCAAACGAATTTGTTCCTTAATTAGACGTTTAATTCGATTACGTACCACTGCTTTGCCTACTTTGCGGCTTATAGATATACCAAGAAAGTTGTTTTCCATTCCATTTTTTTTAATATACAACACCAACAGGCGATTGGCTACAGATCGCCTGTGGTTGTACACTTTCTTAAATCTACAGGTTTTCTTTATTGACTCCATTTGTTGACTCCAATTATTAAGCGGTCAATACTTTACGGCCTTTACGTCGCCTTCTTTGCAAAACATTACGACCACTTTTTGTACGCATCCTCTTCCTAAAGCCATGTTCTTTACTACGCTGACGTTTTTTAGGCTGATATGTCATTTTCATATTTTTCACCTCTCAATCCCAAGGCGTTGCGGCATAAAATTTCGTAGCCTCGCCTGACCATTCCTCGACGTATTGTACACAAATGCACTTTTACCGTCAAGAGATGTGTGGAAAACTTCAAAATAAACCTTCCTATGAACCCTCCTGTGAATAAGTCCTTGCTTATCCACAGAAGTTTTGCTATAGTAACTAAGATATACTGGGATTTTGGTACTCTATCCACATTCAAGTGGAAAAGTTCCCTAGATTTATTCACAGGTTGTGGATAACAATGTGGAAAACTATCTTACCTCTGTGGTATAATGTGTCGAAACCTGTGAATAACCTGTCAAAAAGAGGGGATTAGTATGCAAATGAATGTGGAAAAGATTTGGTCAGAGACTCTTCTCCTTTTAGAAATAGCCTTAACAGAGGTAGCCTTTAATTCGCTAATAAGCAAGTTATCCCCTGTTAGCTTTGAGAAAAACACACTCTCATTGCAGGCTGTGGAAGACTTTTTTAAAACAACAATAACTTCTCGCTATCTGCCTGAGATAACCCGCTGCGTAAGGACAGTTACAAATACAGATGCAGAAGTCATTATTACCTCGCCCGAGGATTTTAGAGTCTCTACAAAAAAAACCGCCGCAGATTATGCAAAAACCAATCTGAGGCAAAAATACACTTTTGAAAGTTTTGTAAAAGGTAAAAGTAATGAGCTTGCTTATGCAGCCGCCATTGCAGTAGCAGAAGCTCCAGGCAAATCCAGTTACAATCCATTATTTTTATATGGTGGCGTAGGACTGGGGAAAACTCATCTTGTTCAATCTATCGGTAATTTTGTTGTAGAACAAAGCCCGGATTTAAAGGTGGTTTATCAATCTACAGAATCCTTTACTAATGAGCTTATCACTGCTATAAGGGAAAAATCTACCCAAAATTTTAAAGCAAAGTATCGTAGTTGCGATCTGCTTTTATTGGATGATATTCAATTTTTGGAACGCACAGTAGAAACCCAAGAAGAGATGTTTCATACTTTCAACACACTCTACAACGATAATAAGCAGATTGTATTAACCAGTGATCAGCCACCAAAAGAGCTTACTACCATAGAAAAACGTCTTACTACTCGCTTTAGCATGGGCTTAATTGTTGATGTAACAATGCCCGATTACGAAACCCGCACTGCCATATTAGAAAAAAAGCTTGCCTTAGAAAGATTGGTAATCCCGGATTCTGTTAAAGAATTCATTATCCGTAACGTAGTCTCAAATATTAGAGACCTTGAAGGAGCATTAAATAAAGTAACAGCTTATGCCCGCCTAACCAATACCCCCATCACTTTAGAACTAGCGGAGCAAGCCCTTAAAGATCAAGTAGAAGGCTCTAAAAAACCGGAAATTACAATTTCATATATTCAACAAATTGTTTCCGGGCACTATAACATAACAATAGATGATATTAATGGTCGTAAGCGAACAAAAAATATTGTCTTTCCAAGACAAATTGCTATGTACTTATGCCGCAAACTGATTGAAGGTGTATCCCTTCCACAAGTAGGTACAGCGTTTGGCGGTAGAGATCACACAACAGTTATGCACAGTTGTGATAAAATTGCTAATGACCTGGACAATGACATTAACCTGCGAGATGTAGTCCTAGACCTGGAACGACGTATCAAAGGTGATGTCTAAAAAATTATCTGTTGATGTCTAATTATAGACAATTAAATAAAAATATGAATAAACCTGTGGACAACCCCGGTACAACACAACCAATATTGTGGATAAAATTTTTTAAAAAAACCTACCTGTGGACAAAGTGGATAACCCATTCTTTTATACAATAATTGCTAACAACTTATCCACCTTAACGAAAGCCTGTACCACAGGCTAAAACCTACATTTCCACATATCCACCGTTACTACTACTACTACTACTATATCAACATAATATATACAACCACACATGTGTACAAAAATTAAATGTGCAAAACCCTAATGGGCTTAACCCACAAGCCTTATCTTAAAATCACGTAACGCGCGATTTTAGAATGGGGTCAAGGGGATAAGATCCCCTTGTGGGAGTTTGAGGGTGAAACCCTCAAGATTTTATAGGTTTTAAGTTTAGGAGGAATACAATGAAAATCCGCTGTTCCAAAGAGCACCTAGTAGAAGGACTAAATATGGTTGGGAGGACAGTGTCGTCTCGAACACCGCTACCTATTTTAGAATGCATATTACTGACGGCGGACGAAAACGGCGTGCGCTTGATGGCAAATGATTTAGAAATGAGCATAGAAACAACAACTTTAGAAGCTGAGGTTGATGAAACAGGCAGTGTGGCACTAGAAGCCAGGCTGTTTTCTGAAATTATAAAAAAAATGCCGGACAGTAGTGTGCAAATAGAGTCTCAGCAAAATAATGAAACTGTTTGTAAAAGTGGTCGTGCCCGTTTTACGATAATGGGTATGCCGGGAGAAGAATTTCCTGTAATGCCCGAAATGGAAAGGGCTAACGGATATTCTATACCGGCTAAAGACCTACGGGATATGATTCGTAATACAATTTTTTCAGTAGCAGCAGAAGATCCGAAAGCAATATTGACCGGTGAACTTATAGAGCATAGGGATAACGCCTTAAATATAGTGGCAGTAGATGGCTTTAGAATTTCTTACCGTAAGCTTGACCTATCTGAAATATCTTCATTACCTGAAATACCTATGTCTGTAGTTGTACCTGCAAAAGCACTTCATGAACTAAGCAGGATACTTCCGGCGGATACTGATGAGCCTTGTGCTTTCTACTATACAGATAAGCGCATTATTTTTGACTTGCCAAAATTCACATTTGTGTCTCGACTGCTTGAAGGAGAATTTATCAGATATGATCAAATCTTTAACGAGGACTTTACCACTAATGTTACGTTAGAACGCTTGTCATTTTTAAATGGCTTAGATCGAGCAACTTTAGTTGCCAGAGACAATAAAAAAAGTCCGGTTAAACTAGAGATACAAGAGAAATCCGTTATTATAACTTCTAATACAGAAATGGGTACTTCATATGATGAAGTTCAAGCAGAAGTAGACGGAAATACATTAGAAATTGCATTTAATCCCCGATATCTCATAGAAGCTTTAAAAGCCATAGATGAAGAGCGCGTCATAGCACGTTTTACAACGGGTCTTAGCCCATGTATTATCCGTGGGGTAGAAAATGATGATGCAAAGTACCTCATTTTGCCTCTGCGCTTGCGTGGATAGATATGTATGTAAGTAAGCTTTCATTAGAAAATTTTAGGAATTTTGAAATCCTGCAAGTGGATTTGGAAAATGGCATAAATATTGTTTATGGTGACAATGCAAACGGGAAGACTAACTTTATAGAAGCTATTTACTTATGTGCCACAGGTCGGTCTCAAAGGGCTGGACATGATAGGGAATTAGTTAGGTTTGGTCAAAAAGAAGCACATTTGCAGGCAGTTGTGGAATCAGAAGGGTCATGCAAAATAGATGTCCACCTCTTTAAAGAAGGTAAAAAAAAAGGCATAGCTGTTGATCATATCTCAATTAAAAAATTAAACCAGCTTTTTGGATTATTGCTAATAGTAATTTTTACACCTGAAGATTTAAAGATAGTAAAAGCCGGCCCTGCAGAGCGTAGGGCCTTTATGGATCTGGAAATGTGCCAATTAAGCAGTCTTTACTATCATGCCATACGTCGGTATCACCAAGCTTTAAAACAGCGCAATAACTTACTTAAAGCTATTTCTAAAGACCGCAGCTTACAGGATACGTTAGATATTTGGGACGAGCCTCTATGTGAGTATGGGACACAAATAATGGACTATCGAGCAGATTTTATAAAAGAAGTTGCCGGTATTGCTAATAGCATTCATAATGATATAACCGCAGGTAAAGAAGAACTAACACTAACATATCGCCCTCATATTGCAGAAAAAGATCAATATAGTCAACGTTTAAAGCGTAGTGTTGACCGAGATATTATCATGGGCAGTACCACAGCAGGAATTCACAAAGATGATATAATTTTTAATATAAACGGAAATGATGTCCGCACATATGGATCTCAAGGCCAGCAGCGTACTGCGGCATTATCTGTAAAATTGGCAGAGGTTGAATTAATTAAGTCTCGTACCGGAAATACGCCGGTTCTGCTTTTGGATGATGTTCTGTCAGAGTTAGACGAGAACAGGCAAAAATTTTTATTTGAACATATTGGTGAGATGCAGACGGTACTTACCTGTACGGGAGTGGAAGATGTCCTAAAGAAAATTTCCGGGGCAGGCAAAGTAATGAAAATGGTAAATGGATCAATTTTGTAATATATAATTAGGATGACTATCTATCTTGGAGGTAAAGTTGAATGACACAAGAATACACCGCTGAAAATATCCAAATACTTGAAGGATTAGAGGCCGTACGTAAACGACCCGGTATGTATATAGGAAGTACGGCATCCAAGGGACTTCACCACTTAGTATTTGAAATAGTTGATAATGCAGTGGATGAGGCCCTTGCAGGATTTTGCTCTGAGATAGTTGTGCAAATACATCCGGATAATACAATATCAGTGCAAGACGACGGCAGAGGAATCCCTGTAGGAATACAGGCTCAGGCCGGAATACCTGCTGTAGAAGTAGTTTTTACCATTTTGCACGCAGGTGGTAAATTTGGCGGCGGCGGATACAAGGTATCCGGTGGATTACATGGCGTTGGAGCATCAGCAGTAAATGCCCTTTCAGAATGGCTTGTTGTGCGTATACATGATGGCGCAAAAATACATCAAATGAAATTTTCTCGCGGTGATGTAATAGAGCCTCTTGCTGTTGTAGGAGATACAACATCAACCGGTACATTTGTGCATTTTAAACCGGACGATACCATATTTGAAGAGACAGAATTTAGTTTTGATACTCTTAAACAGCGGTTGCAAGAAACAGCTTTTTTAACCAAAGGACTAAAAATTATTATTAATGATTTAAGGCCGGAGCCTAATCTTAGCCGAGAATATCACTATGAAGGTGGTATACGGCAATTTGTAGAACATATAAATAACAATAAAACACCCCTATCAGATGTAATTTTTTATTGTGAAGGAAATAAAGACCGTGTGCAGGTTGAAGTATCTATGCAATATAACGATGGTTTTGTAGAAAACACATATTCCTTTGCAAATAATATTAATACAACAGATGGAGGCTCTCATTTAGCCGGTTTTAGAAATGGTTTGACCAAAACAATTAATGACTATGCCAGAAAATTTCACCTATTTAAAGATAGCGACAAAAATCTGTCCGGCGAAGATGTAAGGGAAGGTTTAACAGCAGTTATAAGTGTCAAAATTGAAGATCCTCAATTTGAAAGCCAAACTAAGGTTAAGTTAACAAACGGTGAGGCTCGTACAGCCGTAGATAGCGTGTTATCTGAACATTTAACCTATTTTCTTGAAGAGAACCCTAGTGAAGCTAAAATTATTGTAGAAAAGGGTCTGATGGCGGCACGAGCCAGGGATGCTGCAAAAAAAGCTCGCGAGTTGGTTCGCCGTAAGTCAGTATTAGAAAGTGGCAGATTGCCGGGTAAATTGGCTGATTGTTCTGAAAAAAACCCGGAGCTATGCGAAATTTATTTGGTAGAAGGTGACTCTGCCGGAGGAAGTGCGAAGAGCGCGAGAACTCCAAAAACTCAGGCTATTTTGCCCCTTCGTGGTAAGATAATGAATGTGGAAAAAGCCCGTTTAGATAAAATACTGGCTAATGAAGAAATAAAGGCAATGATAACCGCCTTTGGCACAGGTATTTATGAGGACTTTGACATTCAAAAATTGAGATATCACAAAATAGTAATTATGACTGACGCGGATGTAGACGGTTCTCACATTAGAACATTACTTTTAACCTTCATGTATCGCTTTATGAAAGATCTAATAGCAGAAGGTTATGTATATATAGCACGTCCTCCCTTGTTTAGGGTAGAAAAAAACAAAAAAGAGTACTATGTTTACACTGATAAAGAACTAGATCAACTTTTAAATGAAATTGGGCGAGATGGTATTAAACCTATACAGAGATATAAAGGTTTGGGGGAAATGGATGCTAACCAGTTGTGGGATACTACTATGGATCCGGAACGGCGCGTGCTTATGAGGGTTAACTTAGATGATGCAATTGCTGCGGATTTGGTGTTTACCAAATTGATGGGTGAAAGTGTAGAGCCTCGCAGAGAGTTTATACAGGAATTTGCTGATAAAGTTAAAAATTTGGATGTATAGGAGTTTATTGTGGATCAACATGACAAGATAATAGGCGTAGATATAACAGAACAAATGCAAAGCAGTTATATAGACTATGCAATGAGCGTAATTGTAGCCAGGGCTTTACCGGATGCTCGTGATGGGTTAAAGCCTGTTCAACGCAGAATTTTATATGCAATGAACGAATTGAACCTTGACCCATCAAAGGGACATAAAAAATCCGCCCGTATTACAGGGGATACCATGGGTAAGTATCATCCTCATGGAGAATCCTCCATTTATGATGCCATGGTGCGTATGGCACAGGATTTTTCTATGCGTTATCCTTTGGTAGACGGGCATGGAAACTTTGGTTCTATGGACGGTGACGGTGCTGCCGCTCAGCGTTATACAGAAGCACGGCTTAGCCGCCTTTCTATGGAAATGCTTGAGGGTATAGACCAAGATACTGTAGATTTTGTAGAAAACTATGATGGCGAATTTCGTGAGCCTACTGTATTACCTGCTAGATTTCCCAATTTATTGGTAAATGGCTCTTCCGGTATTGCTGTTGGTATGGCTACCAATATCCCGCCTCATAATTTGCGGGACTCAATTAGTGCCATACTTAGAATTATTGATGACCGTTTGGAAGGTCAAGAAACGGATATCGACACACTTATTAATATCATAAAAGCACCGGACTTTCCTACAGGAGGTGCTATTTTAGGGACTTCAGGTATCCGTAAGGCATATCGCACAGGCCGAGGCAAAGGTGTACTTAGGGCTATAACAGAAATTCAGCCAATGCCCGGGGCACAAAACCGTGAGATGATTGTGGTTTCTGAAATTCCGTACCAGGTTAATAAGGCAAAGCTGGTAGAGAAAATGGCGGACTTGGTTAAGGATAAAAAAGTAGATGGTATTACAGATATCCGAGACGAGTCTAATCGTAACGGGGTTCGTATTGTAATAGAACTGCGCAAAGATGCAAATGCAAATGTAGTACTTAACCAATTATATAAATTTTCTCCGTTGCAAGAAACTTTCAGCATCATGATGTTAGCTTTAGACAAAAATCAGCCTAAAATAATGAACCTATCGCAGATGCTTAATTTATATATTGAGCATCAAAAGGAAGTTATAACGCGGCGTACTCAATTTGAGTTAAACAAGGCTAAAAAACGTGCGCATATTTTAGAGGGATATCTAAAGGCTCTTGACCATATTGATGAGGTAATTGCTATCATTAGGGCGTCACAAGATGGCCCTGCGGCACGGGAAAATTTAAAAGCTCGTTTTGAGCTTACGCATGAGCAAGCCTCAGCCATTGTGGAAATGCGTTTGCGTGCTTTAACGGGGCTTGAAAGAGAGCGTCTGCAACAAGAATATAATCAACTTATTGCTTTGATGGAAGAATTAAATTCCATTTTGCAGGACGAAAAAAAGCTTTATGGTGTTATACGCGAGGAGATTCATTTAATCCAACAAAAATATGGGGATGACCGTCGCACAGACTTGTTGCATGACCCCGGCGAAATATTAACCGAAGACTTAATTGACGATGAAGAGACCGTTATAACTCTATCTCACTTAAATTACATCAAGCGCATGTCTTTAGGTACCTACCGCAGTCAAAACAGAGGCGGCAAAGGGATAATAGGTATGCAAACACGGGACGAAGATGTAGTTAAAGATTTGATAGTTGCCCGTACCCATGATTTTATTTTGTTTTTTACAAACCTGGGGCGTGTATATCGGTTAAGAGGGTATGAGATTCCTGAAGTTGGGCGTACTGCACGCGGGATGGCTTTGGTTAACTTGCTCAATTTGCAGGCAGGAGAAACAGTAGCGGCAGTTATCCCGATTGATAAACATATATTAATGAGTAAAAATTCATTGGCAAGCAAAAATGCATCGGCAGAACTTTTACAGCCGGAAGATGAAATGTTAGATTCAGATGATTCAGATATAACAGATTCTGAGTTAACAGATCCGGAATTAATTGATTTAGATTTAGCTGATATACCTGAGACATCGGATGATAATGACTGTCAAAAAGGTAAAAATTGCTATCTGACAATGATCACTCGTAAAGGGATTATCAAAAAGACTGAAGTTAGCCAATATGCTTACCATCGTAAATCCGGACTGATTGCACTTAATATCCGTGAAGGTGATTCTTTGATAGCAGTGTTGCGTTCGGATGGTTGCCAGTCTGTGATATTGGTGGCGCAATCAGGTTTAGGCATTCGTTTTCCTGAAAATATAGTACGTTCTATGGGGCGTATAGCAAGCGGAGTTAAGACTATGATCTTAAAGCCGGATGACCATATAGTTGGTGCTACTATCGCAGAGGACAATGCTCGCTTTTTACTTGTGTCAGCTAATGGTTTTGGTAAATGCATTGATGCAGATGATTTTAGGATTCAAGGACGTAGAGGTAAAGGACTTATACTTTATAAGGCTTCTGAAAAAACAGGTAACTTAATTGGTGTAGCTACTGTAAATGAGAATGATGATTTGATGCTTATTAACTCTGAAGGAGTTATTATACGTATTTCTGTAGCGGATGTATCAATAAAAGGTCGCTATGCTAAGGGAGTTAAATTAATTAGAATGGATCCCGGGGTAACAGTAGTGGGCATGGCCAAAGTTACGGATGTTGGGGAAAGTGAAACAGAAGTGGAAGCAGAAAACATTGAAACAGAAGTAGAGACAGAAAACATTGAAACAGATATATAGCACCTCCACTTCGCACTAACCGTGCTTCGTGTCGGTGAAGGGGGCGCAATTTCCGCTTGCATCAACACGTAAACGTGTTAATGTCAATCGGAATTGCTATAGACTCAAATTAAGGATGATGAAACAAATATCAAAAAAGACGCTTCTAAATTTGGAGCGTCTTTTTTGTGGGTCAATCCCGGTTTATATCTTCATGGTTTACTGTGTTGCCGGTAATGAAATCTTGGTCTGTTTCCTCCAAGCGTTTTCGTTCGGCGGGTGTTAGCTTAGTATAATCGCTATCCCAAGCTAACACCATACGTTTGATAAATTCATAAGCTAAGTTTTGCTCATTTTCAGGGAGGATGTCAACCAACGCGGAAATTTCTTTTGACCTTGTTAAAATCGCCATAGTAGCCACTCCTTATTTGTAAAGTAATGAATTATAACACAAAAATCCCTCGCCATAAGGCAAGGGACTTTATTGATTGCACTATTGATATCTTTAATATCAATAAATATTTTATCCAAGCAATTGAAGAACGCTTTGTGGAGCTTGGTTTGCTTGAGCCAACATAGAAATAGCGGCTTGTTGCAATACGTTAGCTTGGGTAAGTCTCATCATTTCTTGAGCCATGTCTGCATCACGGATACGGGACTCTGCTGCGGAAAGGTTTTCGGAAGCAAGGTCAAGGTTTTCGATTGTGTATTCAAGACGATTCATCCATGCGCCCATATGTGCGCGTGCCATTGTTACGTCTGCTAATACAACGTCGATTTGGTCAAGCAAGTCTGAGATAGCAGCACCACCATCTTCAAAGAAACCTTGCTCTGTATCAGTTAAACTATCAACGCCTGTTAATTCATCCCAATCAAGATCAAAAATGTTTGCCATTTCAGCAGCTACATCTGCAATAACGTCTGCAAATTCAGACCATTCAATGAGAACGCCATTGCCGGTGTTAGCACCAATTTGTAAGTGTACACCTTCAATAGTGCCGTTCAATTGAGTCATAGTATTAAACTCAACACGTTGCGCTGTTAATGTGATTTCATCAACTAACTGCATGATTTCAAGCATAATTTTTTCACGATCGGATGGGCTGTTGTCAACCGCACCACCAGAGCCACCCGGAGGGTTAGCAGGATCGCCGGTATGAGTATAAGTGTCATTAGAAGCTTGAACGGTCAATTCACGTACGCGAATGATCATTTCGTTGATTGTGTTAAGTGCGCCTTCAGCAACTTGCAAGAAGCTGATACCATCTTGAGCATTACGGGAAGCTTGGTCAAGGCCGCGGATTTGTGCGCGCATTTTTTCAGAGATTGCAAGACCGGCAGCATCATCAGCAGCACTGTTAATGCGGAAACCGGAAGACAATCTGGATGAAGCTTGAGCTTGTTGCCTTGCTACCATACCCAAATTACGATGGGAATTAAGGGATAATACATTAGTCCTTACAACTGTGTTTGCACTCATATTTATTTCCTCCTTGTATTAGGGGGGTTGCCCCATTTGCACTTGTTTGCATCCTTGCAAACAGTGTCCCTGTTAATAAATGTTTTACCAGGGAAGGTTATTGTATAGAGCTTTTCACCTACGCTTGGCAAGGGTTTTGCTCTTACAATAAGTATATCGGAGGATTATAAATTTACTTTAGCTGTATTTTTTAAGTTTTAATTCCTGGTAATGAAATTTGTAACAAATATGGATATATGTTTGGTTCAATTTTCATACAAACGATTATTAAAAATAAAATTCTTGTGGTAGTATTGACTAATAGAATCATGCTTGTGGATTATTAATGCACAATACAAACGGAATTAAACATATTATAATGTATTAAATTAACAAATATTCCAAAATCGCAGAGGTGATTATATTTTATACTCGTGGAATTGTTTATTTATAAATTAACTACTTCAGCAATGGAGCCTGTTTTGATAATAGAAGTGTCTCTGCAAAAGACAACAGAGTATGGTTATTAGATAGATCTATCACGTCGATATAAATTTAAGAAAATGTATTAAAGAGTATTAACGCAATCTCTAAAGAAAGGGTGATGAAAAATGGATATACCGGCATACTCTATGAAAATGTCCTATGTTAATGTTATGCAAGAACTTAACATTAACATGATAGACAAAGCCTTGGATCAAGTGGAATTGGCAGGAGAGCAAATTGCAATGATGATTGCAGCTACAGCCGTATTGCCAACAATGCCGATTGAAGGCGGATTTGATGTATCAATATAATAAAAAGTTCGGTGAGCAAGAAGCGTTCACCGAACTTTTGTTATTTTAATGTGCTGCGTTTGTTAATTGAAAAACCAGCTCTTTGACGATGCAAAGTGGCTGGTTTTTTACTCCTAACTGTCGTATCATGTTGATTTTATGCAGACTCTTCTTTGGATAATTCTGTATGAAGTTGCTTTACTGTTTCCAAATCTAAAGTAGAGACTTCTGCTATAGTTTCAAATGGCATTCCTAGTTTTAACAGTTTTATTGCGGTTTCTATTCTTTCAGACTTTTGGGTCTCATTAACAGCCTTATTAACAGCTTCATTAACAGCCTGAATCTTCTCTTCTTCAAATATTCTAGCAACCTTAGTCATTGCTAACCACTCCCTTATCACTTTGGAATATTCTTGGTCTATAAATTTATTAGTCGCTGTAAGCAACCCGGCCAATATAAACGCTTGCTGTACATCATCCTTTACCTGCTTTGCAAGTTCTACCGTATTCTCAATAAGACCTTGCTTACGTTTCTTATCAGGCTGTGTCAGCGGAAGAATAATAAATCGCATAACATCTTCATCTGTCAGCCGCTCATCTGCCAATACCTTAGCTTTTCAGCCCAGAATATATCTCATCTGTATCAAACTTTGAAAGAAACACCTGCCTGGTCTGTAAACACAGACCACCAACATCATATTTAGCAGGGGCAGACTGCATATCACCTGTATAGATAACAACAATAATTACCCTTGCTATCTGTATACCCTCTTCATGCAAACGCTCTAAGGTATGAATAACGTACTTGTTATACTTGATAAAATCCAGCCATGATGTAGTTGATTCGTACTCCAAGCAAAGTAGTGCGTCACCTTCCAGCAAGAACATGTTATCCCCATAATTCCTAGTGGCTACTACAGGATATTCCGAAGGTAACATCCTCTTTATTTTTGGGATATCATCCAGGCCATATGCAGCAAATGATTTATCCTGATAGTTTTCACTCAAAACCCTGAACAATATGTCTTTGTTTGTATGGGCTATCCCGGTCTTTTGTAAATCAGATTTCGAGTCGGTTAGTGTCTTATTTCTATCTATAATATATCCCTCCTTTGACTTATTCTATCACAGTTTTGCTTGATCTATATCCTAACTAAAATCTTGATGACTTATATGCAGGTTGGCATAAGAAGCGATATCCCTATTTGCTTCAAAGCTCGTGCAGAAAACGGTTGAAATATTTAAAATTATGTGATATTGTGTATACGAAAATGGCAACAACAAAATTCCATCATAGCAAGATAAGTAGTTGATTTAAAAAGTAATTGATTCAAAAAAATTAAAAAAAGGCCACGGAACCGCGATTGATCGACCAAAATCAATCACGGGCACGTAGGGATGTAAACCTCATCACCTACACGCACAGGCTTAAACCTGCCACCATAGCAGACACAAGTATACTATATCTGCATACCTTCTTCAAGATATCGGGATATAGATGTTCTTGTTTTATTTGTGGTATAGCTTTAGCTTTTTGCTGATGTTAGCTTGCTAATGTTAACAAATTAGCGATTGTATTTGGCATGTTTACTTAGTGTGAGCTGAAAATTTTCAAAATACATATTGGAAAATTTTAGCGCGTAGGATGATGACGAGATTTTTTCGTCTCCTTACGCGCTTTTGTTTTGCCTTTTCATATTTCAAAA